>NZ_JBHYIK010000034.1:98636-101163 GCF_042739735.1 Amycolatopsis sp. NPDC059027
GCCCTCACACGCGCTCCGCGCCATCCGGGGTGCTCTCTCTGTTTGGGGGTCGCGTTTTGTGTTAAGTTCCACCTGACCCCATCGTTGAGTTCGCGACACGACTTCGAAGTGGCTGTCACGGTGTCGCGAGCCAGGCGTCGATGTCCGCGTGGGCGGCTTTTTTCGTTGCCGCAGGGGCGAAAGAGGCGTCGAAACTCGCTCGTGCCAGGTTCGCCAGCGTGGCGTCGTCATAGCCGAACGTGGTGCGGGCGCGGGCGTACTCGTCGGTGAGCGTGGTGCCGGTGACCGAGGGGACGTCGGTGTTGAGCGTGACCGTGAGACCCGCGTCGATCAGCCGGGGGAGCGGATGCTCGGCGAGCGACGGGACGAGCCCGAGCGTCACGTTCGAGGACGGGCAGACTTCCAGCGCGATGCCCTCGTCCCGGACGCGGACGACCAGTTCGGGGTCCTCGAGGATCCGGATGCCGTGGCCGAGCCGTTCGGAGTGGCCGACGTCGAGCGCTTCGCGGATCGAGTCCGGACCGGCGTCCTCGCCCGCGTGGTGGACGAGGTGCAGCCCGGCCTCGTGCGCTTGGTCGCACACCGCGGCGAACGGGGCTATCGGGTACTTTTCCTCGCCCGCCATGCCGATGCCGAACACTCCTTCGTCCGCGTGGCGCAGCGCGAGATCGAGAGTGCGCTGTGCCCGCTCGACCGAGCGACGACGCGAGTGGTCCAGCAGGACCCGCCATTCCAGACCGTGCTCGGCACCGCCCTTGGACAGTCCTTTGAGGACGGACGCGAGGGGCATGTCCGGCTCGCCCAGACGTTCCGTGTGCGACGCGGCGGTGAACGTCACCTCGGCGTAGCGGGTGCCCTGCGCGGCCTCGTCCTCGCAGAACTCGCGGGCGATCCGCTCGAAGTCTTCCGGGCGGCACAGACATTCGCGCAGCAGCGCGTTGTAGTCGGCGAAATCACGGAAGCCGGTGAACGCCGGAGCTTCCCGGGGGACGTCGATGCCGTTGGCCGTTCCGATCTCCCACAGGGTCTCCGGCCGGATCGTGCTTTCGAGGTGGATGTGCAGATGAGCCTTGGGCAAGGTCGCGAGATCCCGCATGGCCGTGATCCTGCCCGATCGGGGCGGACGGGCGCGCGGGATTATCCGAGGCGCAACCCTGAGGTTGCGCCTCGTCCTCGTATGTGCAACTCTGGGGTTGCACTCGAACGTCGCAACGGAAGGAACGTCATGGTCAAGGACCGGATCGAGCAGGAGATCGTCATCGACGCGCCCGTGGAGCGGGTGTGGGCGGTGCTGACCGAGCCGGAGCACGTCGGGCAGTGGTTCGGGCACGGCGAGCCCCCGCCGATCGACCTGCGCCCCGGCGGTGTCATGCGGCTGGACCACGGGGAGCACGGCCAGTTCCCCACCGTGTTCGTCGAGGTCGAGCCGCCGCGGTACCTGTCCTACCGCTGGGCGAGCGGATTCCCCGGCGAGATGGCGACCGAGTCGAATTCGACGCTCGTGGAGTTCACGCTGTCGCCGGAAGGGGACGGGACCCGGCTGAACGTGGTGGAGAGCGGCTTCGCCCAGCGGCCACAGGCCGCCAACCCCACGCGGAACGACTCCTACGAGAGTCACGAGGGCGGCTGGTCGGAGGTCCTCGCCGCGGTACGGAAGCGGTCCGAGAAACTGGCGGTATGACGCGTCATCCCGGTACCGGCTCCGTCGAGGAGGTGCTCGCCGCGCTGGCCGACCCCACCCGGCGGCAGCTCCTCGACCGGCTCGCCGCGCACACCTCGGCGACGGCGACGCAGCTGGCCGGGGAGTTGCCGGTGAGCAGGCAAGCCGTGGTCAAGCACCTGGCGGTGCTCGACCAGGCCGGTCTCGTCACCGGACATCGCGACGGCCGTGAACGCCGCTACCAGGTCCGGCCGGACGCGCTCGCCGACACCGCGCGCTGGCTCGACCACCTCGCGGCGCGGTGGGCGAAGCGGCTGGACGCCATCAAGCGGATCGCCGAGTCCGGCTGAACCCACGCCGGGAACCCCGGACACCCCGCTTCGCGTTGGAGAGGGTGAGACGCGATGCAGGAGGAGACGATCACCGTGGGATTTCTGAAGAAGCTGACCGTCGTGGCGGGTGCGGCCACCGCGGCACGCGCGTATGCGAAGAAGAACCCGGAGAAGGTGAACCAGTTCGTCGGCAAGGCGGCCAAGTTCGTCGACGAGAAGACCAACGGCAAGTACCACGACCAGATCGGCGGCGCCGTCCGCAAGGTCAACGGCGTCACCGGAAAGCCCGCCCCCGAAGCCTGACCGCCTTCCCGAGGGTCGGCTCGCGTACCGGAAAGGTCGGCTCGCGGTACCCCCGGGGCGGGTGTGGGGCCCCCGCCCCCGGGGCGCGCGCCGCCCCCCCCCCCGCCCTCGCCCTGCACCCGCTGCGCTCCGCGGGTGAACACCCATTCCCGCCGGTGGGGGGCTCCCCCCCCGCGCCCCGCGCGGCTGTCCGTGACAAAGTACCGCGCCGGGGGAGTGAACTCCTCGGTGT
>NZ_JBHYIK010000035.1:0-45322 GCF_042739735.1 Amycolatopsis sp. NPDC059027
TTTCTTTCTTTTTCGCCCCCCCCACCTACATCCGCGGCACACCCCCCCTCAAAGGATAGCCGGGCGGCGACAATCGGGGTTCGAGGCCTGGCCGTCGACTCGATAGGAGCGGGTTGGCAAACCGATCCGGTGCACGGACCGGTAAACAGCTCCGTTAATGACTCTCCCAGCAGGAGCGGACAGAATTCACAATTTGATTGTACTCGATCAAATCTACCGTTGACACCAGGATCAAAGAAGGTGGCTCATTTTTCCGCACCTCGGTAGCCAAGAAAACGACACGACCTTCGTGACGGTAAGCGTTAATTCGCCACGAGTCGAACGACTCCGCCAGTGCTACTGTGGTGCGGTCATGCAGCTCCTCATCGGAACGCAGAGTGAACAGTACCGAAGTTGGGTCACTTGAGAGCGCATCAAGGCGACGATCCTTCAGATCGGCAATGCTTCCGAGCTGCCTCATCGCAGTTCCGAGTAAACATGGCTCCTCATCTCCGATTAAGTTGCCATCGATAATGAGTTGAAAGCGAAACATGCCACGGCCGACCGTCGGAGAAATGAGAAACCCAAACCGACCGTCATTGGTCAAGATTTGCACGTTAGCGCCCCCTCTTAATGACGATGGGAACATCATCCTCGGGAATCTCCACCGGCTCTCCGCGACTATTTACACCATTAGTGCTACCACTCCAGTGCCAGACATTCTTTCCGGTATTAAAGTAACGGTAGTACACTGCCTTTTTCCCGGTGCCGATTTTTGTCCATCGTACTCCATTCACCTCAACGCTGTTCGCGAATTGCGCCTCGGCGTCGTCAGGTAGTACCGCCTTCTTTGGATTGTAAGGATTAGGCCCTCCTTTTGGATCATGATGGCCTGGATTCTCATAGACCGGCTTCGACGGCGCAGGATTGGCGGGATGGTCGTCCGTAGTAGCGTACTCGATGATGCCTTCTGCACCCTCGATGATCTCGATGATGCACTCGACGCATTTGCCGGTAAGGTCGGAGGAGTTGACGGGGTCGGCGTTGGCGTAGTCGTAGTTGTTGGCCGAGCCGCCGGAGACGGGGTCGGTTTGCAGGAACCGGCCCAAGGCGGGCAGATAGGTGCGTGCGCCCATCTCAAGCGCTTGCTGGCTGGCGAGATGTTCGATGGGAACGGTGTGTTCGCCGAGCCAGCCGAAGTCCATGCCCCCCGCGGCGGTGGCCGGGATCGGGATGTCGCCGATGACGCCGGTGGCGGGGTCGATGTTCTGGCCGAACGGGTCGTACAGGTGGACCGTGCCGGTGCGGGTGGCGGTGCCGTCGGCGGTGAACAGGATGTCGCCGTGGAGATTGGGATAGGACCAGTTGCTGGTCGGATTGGGCGTGTAGTTCTTGGTGAGCACGACACCACCGGGCAGTGTCAGCACCCGCTGAACCAGGTTCCCGGAGGCGTCCAGGACGACGTCAGGGCCGCCGGAGCTTGAGGCGAAGCCGTAGCGGGTCACCTGCGCGGGCTTGGCGTTGTCCTGGGCTGTCCGCGCGATGATGCGGTCGGTGACGTCGCGGGTGTACTGGACCGTGTGCCCGGTGGCGGTGCTGGTGGACATGTGCCGGCGGGTGGAGTCGTAGCCCAGGGTGTCGCCGGCGATCTTGGTGGCGTTTCCGTAGGCGTCATAGGTGAACGACAGGGTGGTGCCGCCGCTGGTGGTAGTCAGCCGGTCGGCATTGTCGTAGCAGTAGCTGGTGGTGATCGCGGGTGCGCCGTTGAGGCTGTCGGTGGACGCGGTGCGGTTGCTGTTGGCTCCCGCCTTCGGGTTCTGCCCGCAGCCGCCGTCACCGGCGTAGGCATAGGTCAGCCGGTGGTGTGGCACGGTGGCCGCGACCAGCCGGCCGACGCCGTCGTAGGTGTAGGCGGAGGCGTAGGTGGTGGCAGGGGTGGTGGTGTCGGTGATGGTGTCGTCGGTGATGCGCTGATCGCGGGAGCGGGTGACGGTGTCGGTGACCGTCGAGCCGGAGGCCTGCCAGGTCACGGCGGTCGGTGTCTCGGTGTCGTTGCGGGTGATGGTGAGGGCGGATCCGTTGCCGTAGCTCACTTTTTGCAGGAACGTCGCGTCGTAGGCGGGAGTGGCGACGGTGGTCCCGTCCAGATCCTCACTGGTCAGGCGGAAGGCGTCGTTCCAGTGGTAGGTCACCGTGGAGGTGACGCCCTTGACGGTCGTGGCCTCGCTGGTCTTGCGGTCGGCCTGGTCGTAGTGGGTGGTGGTGACGGCACCGCTGGCGTCGGTGTAGGACACGACCCGCCCGCGCAGGTCGACCACGGCCGTGGTGGATCCGCTGTCGTCGCTGACCTTGCTGGTGAGCGGGTCACCGCCCACGGCGTAGTCGTAGGTGATGGTGCGGGCAGGCTGGCCGTCCATCGCCGGGAACGACTTCTTCAGGGTGCGGCCGCGATCGTCGTAGCTGACACAGGACCAGGGCTGGCTGTTGATCCGGGCCGCCACCACGCGACCGGCCGCGTCGTACACCGATTCGGCCGTGTTGGCTGTCCCGTCGGCGTTCTTGGCCGCGGTGACGGTCTTGGCCATGCCGGCCTGGCTGACCGCGGTCGAACGGGGAACGCAGGGGTTGGCGCGGGTTTCGTTGTCCCCGTAGTAGGTCGAGGTGCCACGCTGGGCGGGGTTGGTGATCTCGCCGGCGGGCAGCGAGTTGGCCAGCCGGCGCAGATACCCCTGGCCGGGCCGCTCGAAACTGTTGCGCCGCAACAGGTTCGCCCCACCTGGGTCGTTGGTTTCGGACACCACCAGCCCGAATGCCGGGTCGATCCCCGCGGCGGGGTCGGAGTAGCCGGTCGTGGTCTTGGTCGACGGCGCGCGTTCGACGCCGCCACCGGAGGTGCTGTCGGTGGCCTTGCTGGTCTCGTATCCGTAGCGGGGCGCCAGGTTCCGGCCGGGCACGGTCATCGCCGCACTGGTACCTGGTGGTGCCCAGGTGAGGTTCAGCGCGCCGGTGGTGCCGGAGCGGTTGTAGTAGTCGACGCGGACGCGGTGCCAGGCGCCAGGCGCGGTGCTGGTGTATTTGCCGGTGACCGTGGTGGACGCCTTGTCGGTCCAACCGTCCACGGTCAGCACGTCGTCGATCCACAGCCGGACACCGTCCACGACCGTCAAGCCGAGGTGGTAGTCACCGATCGCGGGGAACTGGAGTTCACCGGTGAACCGACCCGACCAGCCGGAGGTGTTGGCCACTGGTGGCGCGCGGTCCCAGTTGCTGGCCAGGGAACCGTCGGCGGTGCCGATGCCCGTCTGCCACACCGTGGGCACGCCCGATAGAGACGGGTTGTCGTACAGGGCGGTCTGCAGTCCGGCCAGGCCCTCGTCGAAACCGTGATGGGAGTGCGGCATCGTGGCCGCGCACGCCGCCGTCGGGGTTTGGCCGGTGAAGCACGATGCCGGCGCGGGCCCGTAGGAGTCGGTCAGGCGGTCGGCGTGGTCGTAGATGTTGGTGGTGCGTTTGCCTCTGGTGTCGACGGTCGCGGTGGGTTTGTCCTTGGTGTTCCACTCCGTGGAGGTAGTCGCTCCGGTGAGGTCGGTGGTCGCCAGGGTGCGGCCGCCGTCATCCCAGGTCACTGTGGTGGAGTGGGTGGCGTCATCCACCCCGGCCACGGCCACGGTGGCTTGTTTGCGTTCGAGGTAGTACTGGTAGAAGTGCTCGGCGCGATGTGCGCTGTCCCGACCGTCCGGGGCCGGGGCCAGGATTTGGACCGCGCGCAGGACGGGTGGCTCGGGGTAGTGCTCGACCACGGGGTCGTAGCCGATCACCGTGCAGGCGGCGGCGACGTCGCCGGTGTTGGTGCACCCGTTGTCCGCCGACGCGGGCTGGCGGGCTAGCCAGTCGTAGGCCAGGTTGTCCCGGATCGTGGCCAGCGGCCCGACGCTGTCGAGGGCTTTCTGCTTCTCCTCCTCGTTGTCGCCGGCTTGGTCATAGCGCTGTTTTGCGGAGGCACGGCCGGTGTAGTCGAAATCCTGGATGTTCGCGCCGGGGTTTTCGATCCGGGCCAGGGTGCCCATCAGGTACCACAGCCGGGTCTCGGTGCCGTCCCAGTACCGGATCCGGCACAGCATCTGCGGTGGAGCAGGGTCCGCGCCCGGCGGGCGGGACACTCCGCCGTAGCAGTTGTCGCTGCCATCGGTGTTGTAGAACAGCTGGTGCGACCGGCCCGAGACCGGATCCTTGATCTGCGTCAGTCGTGGTGGTGTGCCGCTGTAGAGGTATTGCAGAGCGGCGGGTTTCTTGCCGTCCAGCACCGAGGACACCGCGGCCAGGGTGCCGTCGGGATTGAACACCGATACGACATCGCCTTCGGTAACCGTGATCCGGCCGGTGTTGTCGAAGGCCAGCACCCCGTCCTCGCCCACCGGTGGGCTGTAGCCACCCGCGGATTGCTTGGCCCAGGTGTGTTTGCCGCCGGCGCTGTCGGTGAGCACCACCGAGCCGTCCAGCATCTCCGCGCGGCTGTAGGCGCTGGACTGTGCGGCCAGGGTCCAGCCCGCCGGCAGCGACGGGGAGTCCGCAGACAGCAGCCATTCCGTGGGCACGATCTGCGGTTGCAGGTTGTGGCTGCGCGCGGTGTCGTCGCCGGTGGTGCTGGTGGCCCACAACACCATCCGGGGACGATCGTCGGAGTGGTGATAGAGCTCGACGCGGATCGGTACCTGCTGGCCGGCTTTGAGCGGGATGTCGCGGTCCTGGTGAGGACCGGGCAGCAGGAAGTCGTCGCCGGGTTCGGCGGCGGTGGGGTTGTCGTAGACCAGCTTGTCGCCGACCCAGATCTTCGCGCCGTCGGTGTGCCCGCCGGCGAACCGGAAATCACCGCTGACCGGGGCCTTGAAGTGGCCCTCCCAGCGGACGACGAACCAGTTCTTGTCCAGCGCCACGGGCATCGGGTTGTCGCGCCACGGCAGATTGTCCGGATTGCCGCTCCACGGGATGCCCCAGTCCAGGTTGATCTGGGACTCGCCACGCACCATCACCGGGATGTCATCCGCGGTCCCCGCGTGCCGGGAGTCGTTGAAGTACGAGGCACGCACCCCATGCGGCGCGCCCTCTCGCGAGTTGTAGGCCAGATTCACCCCCGCCGCACCGCCCACCGCGGAGAACGCCGGCCCAGCGGCCTGGAGGTGAGCGTTGCCGTTGAACAGGTTCACCGTCACCGGGCCCAGATGATCGGTCGGCGCCGGGCCCGGGTCCCCCACCCGCTGGTTGACCGTGAAGTGCCCGACCCACTTCGGTGGCGTCGCCGTGGTCGCGCCCGGCAGTGCGGTGGCCGCTGTCCAGGTGTAGCGGGCGCCGTCGTGCAGCACGTGCTTCGGCACTGTCCACTGTGGCTGGTCCAGACAGCCGGAATCGATGACGCTGCCTGAGCGGCCATCGAATCCGGTGGAGATCTTGAAGCAGTACAGGACGCCGTCACCGGCGGCGGCGACCTGCAGTACCGGGGTCTCGGTGCCCACCACGGCCTGGTCGACCGGGCTGACCAGACTCGTCGGCGGCGCCGCGCCGGTGTCCTTCGCTGATCGTTGCGCGTCGAACCGAGGATGCTTGCCGGTCGCCAGCGGGGCGAAGTCGGACTTCGGTCGTGTCGGTTCGGTCAAGGCGCCCGATTTGCCAGCCGAAGGCACAGACAAGAGCGGCAGGTCCCGCGGCACCGGTTTCGGCGCCGCTGCCGCGAGTGGCGATGACGAGGTTCCCACCTGCGCCAGCGAGCTCGTCAACGCCATCGCCAGCACGACCGCGATCGCGCGACGACACGATCGCGGTCGGGTTCGGATGGCTAGCCGGGTGCGTCCACGTCCCCACGAGGCCATGACCCCTCCATCGACATCGCCGTCGAGTACCGCGCGCCACGACGATCTGGGCGCACGGGGCAGCCCCCGTCGAGGGGCTGCCCGGCACGGTCGAGCATGCGGTAACGATCGGCCGCGGGAACAGGACATACGGCTAGCCATATATGGCTAGTCGTCGTGGCCACTTCCACGGCACGGGATGTGGTTCCCGTGCCGCAGAGCAACGGGAGGACGGTCACCCGGGGGTATTGGGGTGTGCTGTGGCGGAGGGATTCGGCGTACTGCTGCGGCAGTTGCGCCAGCTGGCGCAACAGACCCAGCAACAACTGGCCGAACGCTCCGGCGTGTCGGTCCGCGCCATCAGCGGGTTCGAATCCGGCCGGCGCACCAACCCCCGCACACACACGGTGCGGCAGCTGGCCCAAGCCCTGTGCCTGGAACCGGACCTGTACGAGGAATTGCTGGCCGCCGCAGCAGGAAGCGTGTTCTCGGACAGCCCCCACGGTCCACCACGCTTGGCCGCTTCGATGCCGCGGCACCTGCCCGCCCAGCCGGGGGTGTTCGTCGGCCGTCACGACGAACTGGCGGTACTGGACAAGGCCTTCGACGCCGCCGGGCAGGGCGGGATGGTGGTGGTTTCGGCGGTCGGCGGGGGCGGGATCGGCAAGAGCTGGCTGGCGCTGCGCTGGGCACACACCAACTCCGACCGGTTCCCGGACGGGCAGCTGTTCGTCGACCTGCGCGGCTTCACCCCCCACAGGACACCCATGACGGCAGCGGAGGCCACCCGCGTGCTCGTGGGTGCCCTCGGCGTCGCCCCGGCCGCGATCCCCGCCGACCTGGACTCCCAAACCGCGCTATACCGCGGCTTGACCGCCGGAAAGCGCATGCTGATCCTGCTCGACAACGCCCGCGACGCGGAACAGGTCGCCCCGCTGCTGCCCGGCGGGGAGTCCTGCGCGGTGATCGTGACCAGCCGCGACCGGCTGGCCGGCCTGGTCGCCGCCCACGGCGCGACACCGTTGCCACTGGACGTTCTCGACGACACCGACGCCCGGCACCTGCTGACGTGCCGGGTGGGCAGTGAACGGCTGGCCACCGAGCCCAGGGCAGTCACCGAACTGCTGGCCCGCTGCGCTGGTCTCCCGCTGGCGTTGGCAGTGGTCGCCGCCCGCGCCGCCATCCACCCCGATCTGCCGCTGACCGAGATCGCCGCCGAACTGGGCGACACCGAATCCCGGTTGGACGCCCTGGATGCCGGCGACCCCACCGCCAGCGTCCGGGCCGCGCTGTCCTGCACCGATCGTGCCCTGCGGGCCGATCACGCCAGGGTGTTCGCCTTGCTCGGCGCAGCGCCCGGCCCGGACATCAGCCTGCCCGCCGCCGCCAGTCTCACCGCCCTGCCCGATCACGACGCGGTCCAGGCGTTACGGGCGCTGGAACGGTTGTCCCTGCTCCACCAACCCGCACCCGGCCGCTACCGCATGCACGACCTGGTCAAGCTGTTCGCCGCCGATCACACGCGTCATCCACCGCACGAGCACGACCGGCACACAGCGCTGCGGCGGCTGGTCGACTTCTACCTGCACACCGCCGCCGATGTCGACCGGCTGCTCTACCCCTACCTCACCGCGGTCCCGCTCGACCCGGCAGAGCCTGGCTGCCGTCCCCGCCGGCCGGCTGACCTCACAGCGGCCATCGCCTGGCTGGACACCGAGCGCCCCAACCTTCTGGCAGCCCAGCAACTCGCCGTCTCACTGGATTGGCCCCGGCGGGTGTGGCAGCTGGCGTGGGCCCTGCGCAGCGTCGGCTGGCAGTCGGGGCCCGACGAGAGCCACCTTGCCGTCTGGCAGGCCGGCCTGGCCGCCGCCGACCGCCTCTGCGACACTGCCGCGCAGATTCTGATCCGCCGCTACCTCGGCCGTGCCCATGTGTTGCTCGGCCACCATGAGCAGGCGATGGAGATCCTCCAGCAGGCCCTCGCTCTCGCCGAGCGCGCCGAGGATCCCGACAGTCGGGGACATGTCCATCGCTACATGGCCTGGGCGTGGGAACAACGCGGCGACGACCGTGCGGCTCTGATACACGCCGAGCACGCCCTGCGCCTGTTCCACGCCCACGGCAGCCTCGCGGGCGAGACCGACGCGCTGAACATGGTCGGCTGGAGCCAAGCCCGGCTAGGCGATCACGAGCACGCCAGGGACCACTGCCAGGCCGCACTCGCCCTGTGCCGCCACCACGGTTTCCGCGAGACCGAGGCATACACGCTGGGCAGCCTCGGCTACATCGCCCACCACACCGGCCAGCACGCCCAGGCCCTCGACTACTACCAGCAGGCCCTTGCCCTTTTCCACGCCCGTGGCGACACCTGCAAACAGGCCGACACCCTCGAAGAAATCGGCCAGACCCACCACGCACTCGGCCACCACGAGCAAGCCCGCGACCACTGGCAACAAGCGCTGGGGCTGTACCGGGCCCAGCACCGGGATGACGACGCCGAGCGTGCCCAACAACATCTGGACGCGCTCGACACATCCGCCGGCACCGCGGCGATCCACCACAACGAACGAGATGATCCAGCCCCGCACGCGGTGCCGCAGAACCTATAGCGCGAACAGACTTGAGCCAGACGGAGAGCCGCTCAAACGCATGATCGACAAGGCTGCTTCGCGGCGCAGTTCTCGCAACGCGCTCACATGCCGCTTATCGCGCATTCCAATGAATGCACGCACATGCCGAATAGCGGACGTTTCTCAGCGCGATGCAGTTGACTGCTGAGAACCGGGACGCCGCCGAGCCCTGCCGACCCGTTTCGGCCATCCGGCTCGATTCCCCGGCGCTTCCTGCAAGATGAGCGCATGACACATCCCCAGCAGCCCACGATGGGGTGGCCGGGCCCCGCCCCGTACCCGGGACAGGCTCGGCCGTCCGGCGGCACCGCGATCACCGCGGCCGTCCTGGCCATCGTCAAGATCCTCATCGACGGCTCCTCCTTCGTGCCGGGCCTCGACGTCACGCGAGATTTCGGCCTGTCCGCCGCGATCGGTCTCGGGCATCTGGTGCCGACCGTGCTCCTGCTGCTGGTGGGTTCGATCCTCGTCTTCGCCCGCGTGAAGGCCGGTGCGATCCTGCTGCTGACCGGCGCGGCGCTCAATGTGCTGGCCCTGGTGTCCATAGCCGTGCTGACCGGCGGGGACTCCCTGGACTACGTACGGCTTCTGGCGATCGTCCCGCTGGCCGGTGTCCTGAACCTGCTGTCAATGGTGCTGAACATCCTGGTGCTCATCCTGGCGGCACTGCCGTCGACCTTCCGCTATCTCGGCGCCTCCCGGCGACCGGTCCACCCCGGCCCGCCCATCCCGCCCGGATACCCGCCGCAGACGGGCTACGGCCCACCCTCGCAACCCGGCTACGGCCAGCACCCTCCACGACAGTGGTGAGACTCAGGTAGCGGGTAGCCGAGCGTCGACCTCATGGCCGGATGGGCCGGGCGCACGTCCCCGAAACACGCCCGCAGCACCGGCCGGCACGGCTCGGAGTCCGCGCGGTCGGGCAGCAGGTACCGCACGCGCACAACGTCAGCGAATGTCCAGCCTGCCTCGGAAGCGCTACCTCGATGTTCCGCAGACCCTGCACACCACCCGACGCGCAGCTGAGCGGCGGAAACGGAACGTCCGCTCTTGCCGCTCATCGATCGATCCGGGGAAGCGGCGTTTGCCGATCGCTCGCACGACAACCTGTTCCATTTTCGCGCTGCTGTCGGTGGTCGTGCGGCTGGCAACGTGGCGGCCCCTCGCCGACGCACGCGACACTGCGGAGCGCTCAGAGCGAAGCGGAGGTCGAACGACCTGGAGGTACCTCGCGTACTGCCACGCTTGATCGCGGGCAACGCCATAGTGCGGTCGAAGCAACCGACATTGATCATGACATGTGATCGACATGCGCGGTCGGAATCCACGAACAAGTGCGGCCAGTCTTATTCGAGCCTCGTTTGTCGTGGAGTTGCGGATACGCTCAGCCGTTCCAGGTCCAGTGACGGATTTCGGGGAGGTCTTCGCCGTGTTCGCGGATCCAGCGACGGTGCCGCTCCCGCGATTCGGTCATCCGCTGCCGTAACGCGCCAGCGGTGGCGAGCAGGCCTGGGACGCGGTCGATGACGTCGATGACGAGCTGAAAACGGTCCATGCGGTTGAGCACGAGCATGTCGAACGGCGTCGTCGTAGTGCCGTGCTCGGTGTAACCGCGGACGTGGAGGTTCGCGTGGTTGTGCCGCCGGTAGGCCAGGCGGTGGATCAGCCATGGGTAGCCGTGGTAGGCGAACAGCACCGGACGGTCGGTGGTGAACAGGGCGTCGAACTCACGGTCGGACATCCCGTGCGGGTGTTCGGAACGCGGCTGCAGCCGCATGAGGTCGACGACGTTCACCACCCGCACCGCCAGCTGGGGCAACTGTTCCCGCAGCAGTTTCGCGGCGGCGAGCACCTCGATCGTCGGCACGTCTCCCGCACAGGCCAGGACGACGTCCGGCTCGCGGCCGGGGTGCGCGCTCGCCCAGTCCCATCTGCTGACGCCGCGGGCGCAGTGCAGCACGGCTTCTTCGGCGTCAAGCCAGACCGGGGTGTCGTTCTTGCCCGCGACGATGACGTTGACGTAGTCGCGGCTGCGCAGGCAATGGTCGGCCACGTGCAGCAGCGTGTTCGTGTCGGGCGGGAAGTAGACCCGCACGACCTCGGCGCTCTTGTTCGCGACGTGGTCGACGAATCCGGGGTCCTGGTGGGAAAAGCCGTTGTGGTCCTGGCGCCAGACGTGCGAGGTCAGCAGGTAGTTCAGCGACGCGACCGGGCGCCGCCACGGGATCTTCCGGTGCGTCTTCAGCCATTTGACGTGCTGGTTGAGCATCGAGTCGACGATGTGCACGAACGCCTCGTAACACGAGAACAGCCCGTGCCGCCCGGACAGCAGATAGCCTTCGAGCCAGCCCTGGCACAGGTGCTCGGACAGGACTTCCAGCACGCGGCCGTCGGGATCGAGATGCTCGTCGTCCGCCGTCGTCGCGAGCTGCCAGGCTTTCGCGGTCACCTCGTAGACCGCGTCGAGCCGGTTCGAGGCCGTCTCGTCCGGGCCGAACAGCCGGAAGTTCCGCCGAGCCGCCGAAAGAGCGAACACGTCCCGCAGATACCGGCCGAGAACGCGGGTGGGTTCCGCGGTCACGGAACCGGGTTCGGTGACCGCGACGGCGTGCGCCGCGACGTCCGGCAGGCCCAGCGGCCGCAGGATCCGGCCGCCGTTGGCGTGCGGGCTCGACCCCATCCGCAGCGCGGGTGATGGAACGAGCGCCCGCACGGAGGCGGTGGGTACGCCGTCGGCGTCGAACAGTTCCTCGGGCCGGTAGGACCGCAACCAGGACTCCAGCTGCCGCAGGTGTTCCGGGTTGTCCCGGACCTCCGGCAGCGGCACCTGGTGGGACCGCCAGCTCCCCTCGACCCGCTTGCCGTCCACTATGGACGGTCCAGTCCAGCCTTTCGGTGTGCGCAGCACGATCATCGGCCACGCGGAGCGCGTGCCGGTGCCGCGCATCCTGCCCAGATCGGCGAGCGCGGTGTCGACAGCGGCCGCCATCGCCTGATGCATCGTCGCCGGGTCACTGCCTTCGACATACAGCGGTGCGTAGCCGTACCCGCGCAGCAGCGAGTCCAGTTCGGACGGTGCGATCCTGGACAGCAGCGCCGGATTGGCGATCTTGTAGCCGTTGAGGTGGAGAATCGGGAGCACGGCGCCGTCGCGCGCCGGGTCGAGCCAGCGGCAGCCGTGCCAGCTCGTCGCCAGTGGCCCGGTCTCCGCCTCGCCGTCCCCGACGACGCACGCGACCACGAGCCCGGGGTTGTCGAATGCCGCGCCGAAGGCGTGCGCCAGCGAGTATCCGAGTTCGCCGCCCTCGTGCAGCGAGCCGGGCACCTGCGGCGCGACGTGACTGGGCACTCCGCCGGGAAAGGAGAACTGCCGGAACAGCGCGGACATCCCGTCGGCGTCCCGGGTGATCTCGGGCCAGGCCTCGGTGTAGCTGCCCTCGAGCCAGGTGTTGGCCAGCAGCGCGGGACCACCGTGGCCGGGGCCGGTCACGAACAGCATCTCGGTGCCGTGCGTGACGATCGCGCGGTTCAGGTGCGCGTAGACGAAGTTCAGCCCGGGACTGGTCCCCCAGTGCCCCAGCAGCCGCGGCTTGACATGCTCGCGCCGCAGTGGTTCGGCCAGCAGTGGATTGGCCATCAGGTAGATCTGCCCCGCCGACAGGTAGTTCGCTGCCCGCCACTGAGCGTCCACTTGCGACAGTTCCGTGCCGGTGAGCGCGACGTCTCGCGTTTCGACCGCGGTCATCGGGTCACCTCCGGCCGCACGACCAGCACCGGGCACCGCGCGTGCTGGACCAGTGCCTGACTGGTCGAGCCCAGCAGCATCCCGGTGAAGCCACCGCGCCCATGGCTGCCGGCCACCACGAGCCGCGCCTGTTCGGACAGCTCCAGCAGCGCGTGCCGCGGCCGGTCCAGCCGCAGGTCACGGCTGACCTCGACATCCAGGTATTTCTCCCGCCAGCCGGCGAGCCGCTCGGCCAGCAGCCGTTCCTCGTCGTCCATCAGCGATTCCCGCTGCGGCAGCAGCCGGGCGCTCCCGCGGGTGGAGTCGTAGACGACGTCGCTCCACGCGTGCAGCGCCACCAGCGGCGCCTTCCGCAGCGACGCCTCCTCGAATGCGACAGCGACCGCGCGTTCGCTGGTCGGGCTGCCATCGATCCCGACCACCACAGGCCCTTCCGCCGGGGCCTGGCCCGTGCCGTCCCGGCCACGAACCACCGCGACGGGGCAATGCGCGTGGGCCACGACAGCGGACGTGGTCGAACCCAGCAGCGTCGCGAACAGTCCCCCCTGCCCCGCGCCCACGACCAGCATCCGCGCGTCCCGGGACAGCTCGATGAGCCGGGGTATCGGTGCGTCACGCCAGGTCTCGGTCGCTATCCGTATCCCGGCATCCACCGAGCGGGCGACCTCCGCCGCGCGCCGCACGGCGTCCTCGGTCATCTGGACGAGGTCGTTCAGCATGCCCTCGCCCAACGCGACGCCGCTACCGTAGTACAGCCCGGCGATGTTGGCCGCGCTCACGATCCGCAGGCCGGCGCCGTGCACGGCCGCGGTCTCGGCGGCCCAGGCCACGGCCCGTCGCGCGTCGTCCGAACCGTCGGTTCCGACCAGGATGGTGTCGTTCATCGGGTGCTCCCCTCGTGTTCGGAGACGACCTGGGCATCCACCACGCCGGGTACGGCGCGGGCCAGCAAAGTCGCCACGTGCCGGTCCGTTTCGTCGTCGTAGGCGTCGACGACCCGGACCACACCGTCGTCCACTGCCACGGTCCAGCGGTCCGGCCCGCCGTAGATCCCCAGGTGGTGCCGGACGTCGTTCAGGATCGCGCGGTCGTCCCGCGCCAGCACGCGGACGATGTCCCCGCGGGTCACGATGCCGATCACTTTCGCGCCGTCCACGACGGGCATCGCGCGGATCCCGGAATCGACCAGCGCGCGAGTCAGGTCGGCGACGTCGGTGCCCGGCGCCATCCCGGTGGCCGGGGTGGTCATCACCCCGCCGACCGTCGGCTCGGGGGCCGTGTGCTGGTCGCCGCCACGATGGCGCGGATCGGCCGGAACACGGTCGCGGATCAGATCCGCCTCGGTGACGATGCCGATCAGGCGATCGTCGTCGTCCACCACCGGAAGAGCGGTGAATCCGCGCGACGAAAGGATTTCCGCCGCCTCCTTCGCCGTCGTCGACGGATCCACGGTGATCACCGGCGCGGTCATCACGTCACGGGCTCGCATGGGTTACCTCCCTGCTCGCGGCCTGCCACCGACGGTATTCGGGCCGGTCCCACCGCACCGCATGCCTTGGTCACCACCCCACGGGACCTACGTCCCATTGGTCCACAATGGACTCAACGCCGGGTGCGCCGCTTGCCAGGCTTCGGCGGCCCGCGCCGCGTACTCGTCGATGGCGGCGATCTCGGCACGCAACAGGGCGTCGAAGACCGCGGTGTCCTCACACGCGTCGGCGGCCTGTGTTCTGAGCGCGCGAAGATGCCGATGCGCCGTCACCGCGACGTGCTGCTCGTCGAGCAGATCACCGACCGTGCCGAGCGACGCCTCGGCGCTTCGGGTGCTGATCCCGGCTCGACGGCCCGCGTCGACCAGGCATCGAAGCTTCTCCACCGCGTGGCGCGCCTGACTCAGCCCCCGGTCTCGGCTCGCTCGGCGCAGTTCCTGCGTCGTTTTTCTCGTCCATGACGCTGCCAGACACGGCAGCACCGCGGACGCCGGACGTCGAGCGGCCTTCGGCCACCGTGTGCGCGGAGTTTCGGCCAGCACGACCTCAAGCACGTCAATGGCGTTCAGCACCTGAAGGTACCTTCGCGAACCAAGCGCCGCGGCCGCGCGTGCCCGGCCGCAGTCGGCGAAGTACCGGGTGACGCGTGCCTGGGCGGGTTCTCGGGCGAATTCCTCAGGCAGCGCAGCGAGCCGCTGACGCAGTCGCGGGACCAGCACTTCGGCCTCATGAACAGGCGCGAGTTCGGCGGCGAGCCAGCCCAGCTCACGCCGTATCCCCGCGCCCAGTCGTCCGCCGAGCGCAGGAGCCGCCACGCCGAGCAGGTCGCGGACGCACCGGACAGCGACACGCAGGCGGACCGCGGCGGCGCGCTCACCGAGCCGGACATCGACGTCGGCCTCGGCGATTCTTCCGAGCATTTCGTGCAACGTCACGAGAAGCGCGTCTCGTGCCGAACCGTCGGTCACCCGTTCGGGACGCGTGAGCCGGTCGGCCAGAATTCGCTTGGCCACTGTGAGCCCGGCGTTCTCGCCCGGCTCTGTCGCGGTCGCCGCGACCGGTTCGAGTTCCACTCCCCGGGCAGGAGCCAGCACAAGCCGCGCCGCCGCTCCGGTCTCGCGCGCGCCGTAGGGCAGCAGGACGCAGCGGCGTTGGGTGTGCAGCCACCATTCTCCGGACCGGCGGGTCAGCGCGAAGCCCTGCTTGAGCAACCTCAGGCCGGTGGTGTCGAAGAATTCGGTCGTCACGGCGTCCGTGGGCATCGGTCGCCGAGGCGCGGGGAGCGCGGTCACGAACCTTCGCCGGTCTGCCGGATCACCGCTACCGGGCACGGTGAATGGGCGAGCAGCGCCTGGCTCGTCGACCCCAGCATCATCCCCCGGAAGCCACCCAGGCCCCGTGAGCCGACCACGAGCAGCTGCGCGCGCTCCGCGTGGTCAAGCAACGTCTGAACCGGCCGCCCGCACGCGACGACGCGGTCGATGGCGATCTCGGGATACTTCTCCTGCCAGCCCGCGAGTTGTTCGGCCAGCACCCGCCGTTCCTCGCGATCCACCTCGGCCGGGTCCAGATCGAGCGGATGTGGCCGCGGCTTGCCGTCGGCCAGCGCGGGGTTCCACGTGTGCACGGCCACCAGCCGCGCCCGCCGCCACGACGCTTCCTCGCAGGCGAACGCCAATGCCGACACGCTGTCGGCCGATCCGTCCAGTCCCACGACGACGGGCCCGGTGACCGGCGGCGGGGTGTTCGGCGTCCGGCCCCGCACGACGACGACCGGGCAGTGTCCGTGTCCCGCCAGTGCGACCGCCGTCGATCCGACCAGCAGACCGGTGAATCCGCCAAGGCCCCGGGATCCCAGGACGACGAGGCTCGCCCGCTCCGATTCCTGGGTGAGCGCGGCGACCGGGTTCCACTCGCGGGCCGCCAGCTCGACCGGCCGGTGGGGATAGAGCGCCCGCACCGACTTGCTCGCGGTTTCGAGCCGGACCCGAGCCTGCGCCTCCAGGCCGTCCCGGATCGCCTCGACCGAGCCGGTGATCGAACCCAGTCCGACGCGTGGCACCGTGTACACACTGACCAGTCTCAGCGGAAGCCCGCGCCGGACCGCCTCCTCGGCTCCCCACACCGCGGCCAGCCGCGCGGACTCCGAACCGTCGATGCCGACGACGACTGCGCGTTCGCTAGCAGGTCGCATGGCTCGGCTCCACCACCGCGTCCGGACCGGGGAACACCGTCGACACGTGGTCGTCACTCAGCCAGCGGACCACGTACGGCGGTGCACCGTCCGCCGAGCGGACCTCGAGGATCTGCCCGCGCTGGACCGGATCGTCCACCCGATATCCCTTGATCACCAGCCAGTCGCCAGGTTGGGCGTACATCGCTCCTCCTCTTCGCCGGTTCTCCACCAGCGTCACCCGCACCGGCCTGCCGGCTTAGAGCCGAACGGCCCGGCGAAGGCCGCAAAGGTCATCGGTGGCGCAGGAGCGTCTCAGCGTGATCAGGCACGTAGTGCTGGAGGCTGCGATCGGTGCGCGGGTAGGCCGGTGCCGGCGGACTCGCCGGGAGTTCCAGTGCCGGGCGTGGCACTTCGTGGTAGGGCACCGAGCCGAGCAGGTGGCTGATCATGTTGAGCCGCCCGCGGCGTTTGTCCTCGCTTTCCACGACGTACCACGGTGACTCGGTGGTGTCGGTGTGGGTGAGCATGTCGTCCTTGGCCCGCGAGTACTCCGCCCAGTGCGGCACCGATTCCAGGTCCACTGTGGACAGTTTCCAGCGGCGGAGCGGATCGTCGATACGGGCGCGGAACCGCCGCGTCTGCTCGGCCTGGCTCACCGAAAACCAGTACTTGCGCAGCAGGATCCCGTCATCGACCAGCAACCGCTCGAACGTCGGGCACTGCTGCAGGAAACGGCGATGCTCCTCGGCCGTGCAGAACCCCAGCACACGCTCCACCCCGGCGCGGTTGTACCAGCTCCGGTCGAACAGCACGATCTCCCCCGCCGCCGGCAGGTGCTCGACATACCGCTGGAAGTACCACTGCGTCCGTTCCCGCTCGGTCGGCCTCGGCAACGCCGCGATCCGCACCACTCGCGGGTTGAGATGCTCGGTGAACCGCTTGATGGTGCTGCCCTTGCCCGCCGCGTCACGACCCTCGAACAGCACCACCAGCCGCGCACCCGAAGCCCGGACCCATTCCTGCAACACCACCAGTTCACCCTGCAGGCGCAGCAGTTCCCGCTCGTAGATCCGCCGGGGAAACCGCTTCTCCCGCTTGCGCTCAACCATCACCGCCGCCGTTCCTCATGTCCCGAGTCGACCTCGCGCGTGCCCGGGTGTGAAGAGTCCACCGGCGCGTCCGAGGTCCCGCGGATCGGGGACCAACGACCCCGGCCCGCAGCCGTGCCGCGGGACTGGTGTCGCACCGGTGCCCGGGGACGATCGTGCTGCCCTCGGGAGCCTGCTTGACGGTTCGGCTCAACTTCTCCGCGTCGCACCCGGCGATGACGACCGTCGCACCTTCCTCGGCGAGTCGCAGAGCGATCGCGGTCCCCATGCCGGACCCGCCCCCGGCGGCCCGGGCCGGACAGCAGAATTCCCTCACCGCCAAGGAAGGTCGATCATCAGGGGAATTCGGAGTCTGCTCCCTGTCGCGGATCGGCGTCCAGCAGGACGAAGAGAACCGTGCAGGGCTTGTCGGAACGATTGTCCCAGGAGTGGTTGGTGCCCCGCTGGACCAGCACGTCGCCGGCGCGCATGAGTGTCTCGTCCCTGTCCAGGACGTTGTACACCTCGCCGTCGATGACGTAGGCGTAGTCGAGTGAATCGGTGCGATGGACGTAGGGAGCCGCACCCGATCCACGCGGCGGGAACTCGACCATGCGGAGCACACTGCCCCGGGCCGGCGGCGGGAGCGGCGTCCCGGGAGCGACCGGGTCGTGGTAGGGGTCCGCGTTGCCGGGGCGTCCCTCGTGCAACCAGAGGTTGGTCACGGTGGCGTGGGCGGTGATCTCGACGTGCGGACATTCGCGGTCCTCGGCGACGGCGGATCGTCCGTCGCGGTCATGGCCGGTGACGATTCTGCGAAATGTCCGCATTATCGGACCTCCGTTCCTTTCCGCTGCCAGAGAATGTAACTTCCGAGCAATTCGCCGCCGATCTTCATCGGCGGAGTGTCGAGTTTCAGCGTGTCCTCGCCCTCGAAGACGCACGTTCTGGCGAGGTCGGTGCCGACGAAATTCGGGAATGTCGCGATCTGCACGTGATGGACGACCGTGGCGGTCGGTTCGTCGACCTCGTAGGTGCCGGTGTACGAGATGATCGAGCGGTACGCTTCGGCTCGTTCCTCTTGCGTGCCACGGTCGAGCGACCCGTCGGCGAAGGACGCTCGCCCGGCGAGCATGAGATTGGCGCTCATCGTTCCCTCTTCGGTGTAGATGAGCAGCCCGGTGCAGGCCGCGGCCGGACCAAGCGGCGGATCGCGCGTTTCGTGGCCACGGAACACCTTCCAGTCGATCATCCGCCAGCTGCCGAGCAGGCGGGCGCGAACCGATGTCATCACTGGATTCCTTCGTCTCGGTTGCCGTGCCCGGTCACATCGGCGGCGCGATGAACAGGCCGCGGTCGACGTCGTTGTGCGAGCGGGCGGCGATGAACTCGTCCATCTCGTTCGCGGTGCCCCACTGGTCGGCGTTGGCGGGATCGGTCAGGTCGTAGATGTGCGGGTGCCAGGTGTCCTCGTCGATCACCTCGAGCTCGGTCGTGTACTCGACGGTGTTGCCGGCCCGGTCCAGGTAGTAGCTGAACGAGTTGTCCCCGGCACGGTGCCGTCCGGGGCCCCAGAGGCGCTCGAAACCGAGACGGTTCATCCGCCCGGTGCCGCGCATGAACTCGTCGACGCCGCGCATCTCGAACGAGGCGTGGTGGAACGCGGCATGCGGACCACGCACGAAGCCGAAGCTGTGGTGGAAGGTGTTGCAGCGCAGGAACCACATGATCTCGCGGTCGCCGACACGCATCGTGTCGGACAGCCGGAACCCCAGGTGGTCGATGTACCAGCGGACGGTCGCTTCCGGGGTGGGCGTGTTCATCAGCACGTGGGAAAGCCGTACCGGGATGGACTCGCGCGCCTCGATCTTGCGGTGTGCCCGGACCGCGACGTCCGCGGAGACCTCGACCACCCGGCCCTCGTTGTCGAAGAACCGGACGCCGTAGCCGCCGCCCGGTGTGTCCAGCACACGGGGTTCGTGGACCAGCGTCACTCCTTGACCGATCAGTCGCTCGGTCAGGGTGTCCACATCGGACGGGCCGGCGGAGCCGAACGCGATGAGGTCGGTACGTTTCCGCTCGTCCTTGCGCAGCCGGACGACATACAGCTCCGGTGAGCCCTCGGCGGCGAGGAACGACACTCCCGAGTCGTCGGCGGTTTCCGTCAGCCCCCACGTGTCCCGGTAGAAGACGCGCTGCTCGGCGAAGTTCGGCATCGCGATGTCGACGTGCCGCAGGTGCGTGATCAAACCGGTGGCGTGCATGTCAGTTCCCTTCGGTTGCCGGGTGGCCGAGCCGGTCGGTCAGCCAGTCGACGATGGTGGGCAGGACGGGGCCGGATCCCATGTGTCCGCCGGGAAAGAGCCGTGCGGTCTTCGGGTCGCCGTGCTCGAGGGCGAGGTGGATGTCGGCGGAGCAGTTCTGCTGGTCGTCCTTTCCGTTGACCAGTAACAGCGGGCACGACTTCTGTTCCAAAATTCCCTGATCCAGCAAGGAAAGTTCGGGGCATCGCGCGACGTAGTCCTCGTAGGTGTGGCCACCGAAGATGCGAGCGCGGGCGGGCATGAGATCCATCAGATAGGACGAGGCGTTCCGGGACTTCTCCTGCCACTCGGGCTGGAACGTCAGGTGCACGCCGCCACCCCAGTTGACCGCGGCGGTGAGCTGTTCGCGGTGCGTGTGCGCCAGTTTCATCGCCCAGTACCCGCCGAAGGACAACCCCAGAGCCGCGACCCGGTCCGCGTCGAGGTCGGCTCGGGTTCGCAGCCACGCGAACACCGGATCCCACTGGCGTTCCGCGTCCGGACCTGCCGGCACCGGGGACTGCCCGACTCCCGGCTTGTCGATGTGCACCGTGGCGAAACCACGTTCGCGCAGTAGCCGGCCGCGGGCGTAGCTTTCCTCCTTCCACACGTCGATTCCGCCCCACATCAGCACGACCGGTGGCCTGTCCACAGTGGAACCGGGCGGCCGGGCCACCAGGAACGAGACGGAGTCGCCTTCGCCCGCGCGGCCGTCGAACGGCACGCTGACCCGCTCGACCGGCGTGTCCTCCAGTTCGCACACCCGGGCGAAGTATTTCCGGGCCAGCTCGTACGCGGCCAGTTTGGCGGGGTGGATGGGCGACGGGTACCGCCCGAGGAACGCGAATTGGTAGGCCTGCCACCAGTTTTCCAGCGCGTCGCCGCGGTCGCCGTCGGCCTCGGCCCGCTCGGCCGACGCCGCGAACTCCGCCGCACCGCCGAGCCAGTGCTCCGCCCACCGGACCGGGTCGACGCCGGGCAGCGTTTCGATGTACCGCGCCGCGGCGTCCTGGCCGATGGCGTTGAACGGGTTGCGTCGCTGTGCGAGGTGCGTGCGCAACCACGACTTCGCCTCGGACAGGGACGGGGCGGTGTTGTCGGACAAGTGAACCTCCTGTGTCACGCCGGCTGCGCCATCCGCTGGTGGCAAGCCTCGATGAGGGGATACGCATCGCGATGCCGTTGCTCCTGCTCGAGCCGGGCGATCGCGACCGAGGTCTTCACCAGGACCGAGCACCGTTCCCGGCGGCGGCCGGTGAACGCCTCGAGCGCCTTCCGGATGTCCTCGTACCGGTCCAGTTCCTGGGCCAGGACAAGGCCGTCCTCGATGGCGAGCGCGGCCCCGCTGGCCATTTGCGGCGAGGGCGCGTGCGCGGCGTCGCCGATGACGACGCTGGTCCCGTCGGACCACGCCGTGTCGACGAACGCGGTCTGCACCGGCCGCCGGACCACCGAATCGGACCGCGCGACCTCGGGCCGGATCTCCGCTATCCGGCCGGTGAACGGCGCGAGCAGATCGCCCATGCGCGCGGCGAGCTCGGCGTCCGGCAGCACGTCCGGCAGCACTCCGTTCTCGGTGAGGAAGACGTAGGCCTGGCTCGGGGAGATCGGCACGACTCCGGTCTGGTGGCCGGCACCGGCGAACGTGTGAATGCTCGTGGCCCAGCCGGGCCGCGGCACGCGGGCCCGCCACACCATCTGGCCGTGATACCGGATCGGGGTGGGCCGGCCGATGAGGTCCCGGACGGTGGAGCGGATGCCGTCGGCGCCCACGAGCAGGTCGACGGTGCGCGCCGTTCCGTCGGTCAGCTCGACGCGTACCTGACCGTTTCCTTGGTCCAGGCGGGAAACACTGAGTCCATAGTGGATTCGCGTGCCGAGCCGCAGCGCCTCGGCACGCAGGATCCGGTGCAGCTCCGGGCGCGCGATGCCGGCCATCGCCGGGCGATCGTCGCCGATCAGGCGCGGGAGCTCGATCGGGGTCGTCACCCCGTTCGCGTCCACGTTGGTGATCACGCTCATGCCGTATCCGGCGGCGAGGCAGTGCTCGGCGAGGCCGAGACCGTGGAGCGCCCGCAGCGACGGGCCGGTCAGGCTCAGCCCCCACCCGGCGGTGGCGCCCTCCGAGCCGGTTTCGACGACCTCGACACTCCACCCCCGCCGCGCCAGGGCGCTCGCCGTGGTCAACCCCGCGATGCCGGCACCGACGATCAACGCCGAACGGGTGCCGTCACTGTTCTCCATAGGACCTCCATGCCGATGTGCTCGACCAAACTAGGTCCGTGAGCCCGGCTTTCCCGTCCGTTTCCGGCGGCCGTTGTCCGGTTCCGGCAACGTTTTCCGGGCCGCCGGAATCGGACAGGCATCTCCGGAACCGGACACCGATCCCGCCGTCACCGGCTTAGCGTGGCCACAGCCGCTATCGGCGGCGGCGCAGATCCTTGGGAGGCAACGATGCCCCAGCCAGACGACGACCTGCCCTACGACGTCGTGCAAATCGGTTACGGCCCGGTCGGCCAGACCATGGCGGCCCTGCTCGGACAGTGCGGCCACCGGGTCGCCGTGTTCGAACGCTGGCCCGGGCTGTACGGCCGGGCCCGCGCCGGCCACGTCGATCACGAGATCATGCGGATCTTCCAGTCCCTCGGGATCGCCGAGCGGATCGAGCGGGACATGGTCCGGGCCACCAAGTACGTGTTCCGCAACGCGCGCGGCGAGACCCTGCTGACGTTCGACTGGGATGCCGACGGCATTTCCGGCTGGCCGTCGGACTACATCATGTATCAGCCGTCGATCGAGGACGCGCTCGACGCGGCCGTGCGGGCTCAGCCGACCGTTTCGGTGCATCAGGGCTGGGAGGCCACCGCGCTCACCCGGCACGAGGACCACGTCGAAGTCACGTTGCGTGAAATCACCACCTCCCCGGACGGCGAGAAGATCGCCGGCGCGCGGACCCGGACGGTGCGCGGCCGGTACCTGGTGGGCGCCGACGGCGCGAACAGCTTCGTCCGCGACCGGCTCGGCACCACGCAGACCGACTTCGGGTTCCGGGAGACCTGGTTCGTCTGCGATCTCGAACCGAAGGTCCCGCTGGACTTCGGATTCGACAACGGGCAGGTGTGCGATCCAGCTCGGCCGCACTGTCTGTTCCAGCTCGGCACCCGGCACCGCCGGTTCGAATTCGCGCTGCTGCCCGGCGAGGCTCCGGAACGCTTCCGCGATCCCGGCGTGGCCTGGGACCTGCTCGCGCCCTACGCCGTGACCCCGGACAAGGCCGAGCTCGTCCGGCACGCGGTCTACACCTTCCAGGCCAAGCTCGCCGACCGGTGGCGCGACGAAAGGATCCTGCTGATCGGCGACGCCGCGCACGTCATGCCGCCGTTCATGGGACAGGGCATGTGCTCCGGCATCCGCGACGCCAAGGCACTGGCCTGGCGGCTCGATCTGGTGCTGCGCGGCATCGCGGAGGACACCCTGCTGGACAGTTACCAGATCGAGCGCGCGCCACACGTGGAGACGCTGATCCGGATGTCCATCGAGGCGGGCCGGGTGTCCTGCACCTTCGATCCGGAGATCGCCGAGGCCAGGGACGAGGCGTTCCGGTGCGGCGAAGTGCCGCCCCCGCCGCCGTTTCCGCACCTGCTGGACGGGCTGCTGGACACCGGGGCCGAAGGCAGGGCGGCCGAGGTTGTCGGCAGGCTCGCCCCGCAGGGCCGGGTGCGAGCCGGCGGGGAGACCGGGCGATTCGACGACGTGGTCGGCAGCGGGTGGACCCTGCTCTTCGCTCCCGGCACCGACTCTCGCCTCACCGCGGGGCACCGCGCGGTGCTCGACCGGCTCGGCGTCCGGGTGGTCGCCCTCGGCGAGGACACCGCCGACATCAACGGCTACTACGCCGGTTACTTCGCCAGGACCGGCGTCTCGATGATCCTCTACCGCCCCGACTTCCGCATCTTCGGTGCCGCGCAGGACAGCAGCGGGGTGGGCCGGGTCGTCGACGCGCTCGACCGGGCGATCGGGGCACCGGTGCGGATCGCGGCCATTTCATGACTCCGAGTGGGAAAGCGGCGGCCGAGGCGCACAAGCGGGCGATGCCGGTGCGGCGGCTCGTCGGCAACGGCATGGATTTCGCCGATGTCACCGAGCTCTACCGGCTCGTCGACACCGGCCGCCCGTGGGACGAGGCGGCCGAGGAACTCGGCGAGCGGAACATGGCTCGCGCGGACCGCGCGCTGGCCGGGGGGCACACCCTGACGGCCCGCGACTGGTATCTGTTCGCCTCGGCCTGTTTCCGGGCCGGGCAGGTCCCGCTCGCCGACACCGAGCCACGCAAACGGGAGCTCTACCGCAAGCTGATCACCGCCTTCGGCGCCGCGGGCGCGTTGACCGAGCCGATCGCCGAGCACCGGGACATCGACACCCCGGCCGGGATCGTGTCCGGCTGGCTGCTGCGCCCGGCCGGGGCCGGGGCCCCGCCCACCGTGGTGATCGTCGGTGGTTTCGACGGTTGGCGAGAGGAGTACCACGTCGGCGCCACCTACCTGCTCGACCGCGGGATCGCCGCATTCCTCGCCGATGGTCCCGGGCAGGGCGAGAGCAGGCTGTTCCACGGCAGCACGATGACCCCGGAGGTGGACAAGGCGTTCGAGACGGTCGCGCGGACCCTGCGGGCGGACGATCGGCTCGGCGACCGGGTGGGGATCTGGGGGAACAGCATGGGCGGGTTCCTCGCCGCACTGGCGGCGAGCGCGGGCGAGGGTTTCGCGGCCTGCTGTGTCAACGGCGGCACCGTGCGCCCCGCCGAGATCCTGGACCGCTTTCCCCGGTTCACCGCGAAGGTGCGGCCGCTGCTCGGGATCGACGATCCGGAGCAGGCCCGGTCCGCGATGGAGAGCTATCGGCTCACCCCGGAACGCCTTGCCCTCCTGCGGGTCCCGTTGCTGGTCCTGCACGGCACACCGGACCGGGTGTTCCTGGTCGAGAACGCCCGCGCGCTGTTCGACGGCGCCGGATCGCCCGACAAGCACTGGGCCGAGTGGCCCGACGGCGACCACTGCGTCTACAACCATTCGCACGCCAAGCATGTGCTGGTCGCGGACTGGTTCACCGACCGGCTGCACGCTTCGAGCAGTGTTCCGCCAGCTCGATCGATGGCATGATCGTCTTGCCTACCAGGGAGCGTGAGCGATGTTGTCGAGTCCCCTGCGTGATTACGTCATCACGAAGTCCGAGAATCCGGTGAACCTGCTGCGGTCGGCCGGCCGGTTGTTCGGCGGCGCGGTCAACGCCAGTCCCCTGGGCCCGTTCGCCGATGGCGAGCACGAGGTACGCGGCGTCGCGGCCGCGGATTTCGCCGTCGGCTACTTCGCCTCGTCACTGGCGGTGCGGGTGCGCGCGGCGCCAGGGCGGGATTCGTATTTCGTCAACCTGGGCGTGGCCGGTGAGATCACCGCGAGCCGGGGCGGCCGGCAGGCCGTGCTGAGCCGCGCGCGGGCCGGGGTGTTCAATCCGGGCGACGCGCAGGACCTTCGGCCGAACCGGCCGGGAACGAGGTTCCTCGGCCTGCGCATCGACGCCGGCCTCGTCCAGCGCGAACTCGCGGCGCTCACCGGGCGCCCGACCGGTTCCGCGGTGCGCTTCGACCTTCCGCTCGACCTGGCCGAACCGCGAGGTAGCACGGTGCGGCTGCTGATCGGTTCGCTGATCGAGCAGCTGGACTCGGACGACCCGCTGTTCCAGCGCGAAGAACTGCGCCGGAACCAGCTTCGGTGCATCGTGACCGCGCTGCTGCTGGCCCAGCCCCACACGCATACCGCGACGCTGCGCGGCGTCGGCCAGACGCCGCATCCCAGGGCACTGCGCGCGGCGATCGCCTTCGTCGAGGACAACCTGTCCGAACCGATCTCCCTCGGCCGGATCGCGGAAGCCGCCGGGTGCAGCGCACGGACCGTCAGCAGCGCGTTCCGGGGGAAGCTCGGGACGTCGCCGATGAGTTACGTGCGCAACCTCCGGCTGGACCGGATCCACCACGACATCCTGTCCACCGACGACGGGATCGGCGACATCGCCTATCGCTGGGGCGTAACCCATCTCGGCCGGTTCGCGAGTGACTACCGTGCACGATTCGGCGAACTGCCGTCGACCACCGCCTCCCGGCGGTAGCGTCCGATTCCAGCCACTCGAAGCCACCGGCCGACAGCCCGAAAGGGGCAGCCATCTTCTGGGCTTCATTTTTCTCCCTGGCATTGCGAAAGCGTCAAGTCGTGAATCGCGATCAATCCACTGGCCCGGACGCGGGCCGCGAACTAGCCCCTTGTCGTTTCCCTGCCAAGGGTAAACCCCGTGCCGCCGGTCACTTGTGGACGGTGGCGGCCGATCGGGCCGGGCACGGCTACGGTGTGAGTCGCAGGATGCGTTGGGCGTTGACGTATGCCACTTTTTCTTTGTCGGGGCTGGAGAGCGGTGCGGCGTGTAGGAACTCGGCCGCTTCCCTGGTCGGTTCGAAAGGGTAGTCGATGGAGAACATCACGTTGTCGACGCCGATTGTCTGGATCGTGCCGAGCGGTGCCGCGCGCGAGAAAACGCCGGACGTGGTGATCGTGATGTTGGTTCCGAAGTACTCCGAGGGCGCTTTCTCCAGTGATCGTTGTAGTCGAGGGTCGAGGTCGCGGTAGCGGGCGTCGATGCGGTGCAGCTGGGCCAGGAGGAAATCGCCCATGTGCCCCAGGATGATCCGGGCGCCGGGGTATCGGTCGGAGACGCCACCGAAGATCGACCGACCGCCACCGTCCACAAGCGACCTACGGCATGGGGCCGTTGTCATCGGAGGGCGCGGGAGGGTCACATGCCGGCCGGGGCCAGGACGCTGTCGAACGGGACGGACCTTGGCCTTTCGGCTGACCGGCTCGTGTGCGGTCGTTGGCGGCGCGGGTTGGGCGGCCTGGCGGGAAGCGTCGAGGGGTTGACACGGGAAAGTGTGAGTGGTTTATTACTCATATGGCAGCGACGGGACGGGTGCTCAGCACCGCTGAGGAACGCAGGGAAGTGGTGCTCAGCACCGCGGTCAGCAGCTTCGCGGCCCGTGGCTACTACGGCACCAACACCACCGAGGTGGCGAAGCGGGCGGGTATCTCGCAGGCCTATGTCTATCGCTTGTTCCCCAACAAGGAGGCGTTGTTCGTCGCGGTCGTCGAGCACTGCTTCGACCTCGTGCGGGACAGCTTCGCCAGGGGGGCGGCCAAGGCACGCGGCAGCGAGCCGCATGAGGTGCTGATGGCGATGGGCGACGAATACGCCCGGCTCATCGCCGACAAGGACCTGTTACTGGTCCAGGTGCACGCCCAGGCGGCCGCGGCTTCCGAGCCCGCGGTGCGCGAGGTGGTGCAGCGCAGCTACGCCAGGACCGTCGAGTACGTGCGCAGCGTTTCCGGCGCGGACGCCGACGCGATCCAGCACTTCATGGCCTGGGGGGCGTTGTGCCACCTGGTGGTGGCGATCGGTGCCACCGAGCTCGACGCGCCGTGGGCGAACACGCTCTCGGCGGGCCTGCGCCACTACTGAGTTTTCACCACTGAGCTTTCACCGTGAGAACAGCCGCGTCGCGCGGCTTTCTTTTGACCCATAGTGTGAGTGGTTAACCACTCAATACGGGAGGAGTAGCGATGAACCAGGAACTGCACGTCGTCCTCGGCACCGGACCGGTCGGCCTGACCCTCGCCGAGCGGCTCGTCGCCCGGGGCCACCGGGTACGCACGGTGAACCGGTCCGGCGGCGGGGAGCGGATCGCCGGTTCGGTGCGGGTCGCCGCCGACGTGACCGACCGGGTCAAGCTCGCCGAGGTAGTGGAGGGTGCCGACGTCGTCTACAACTGCACGCACGTGCCGTACCAGTTGCAGCCGCAGGTGCTGCCGGTGATCCAGGACGCGCTGCTCGACGTCGTCGGTCGCAGCGGCGCGAAGCTGGTCACCGTCGAGACGCTCAACCAGTACGGCCCGACCGGCGGGGTGCCGATGACCGAGCGGACGCCGCTCGCCGCGCCGGGCCCGAAGGGCAAGACGCGCGCCGCGATCACCGAGCGATACCTGGCCGCGCACCAGCGCGGGGACGTCCGCGTCGCACTCGGCATGGCGGCCGACTTCTTCGGCCCGCGCGTTCTGCTGTCCTCGCTGGGCGTGTCGGTGTTCCCGGCCGCGCTGACCGGCGAGGCCCGGCTCGGGCTGGGCGACATCGACCTGCCGAAGAGCTACACCTACGTGCCCGACCTCGCCGCCGGGCTCGCCGTACTCGGCTCCGACGAGCGCGCACTGGGCAAGCTGTGGCACCTGCCCGTCGACGGCCCGTACACGACCCGGCAGATCCACGACGTCATCGGCGACCTGACCGGCGAGCCGACACAGATCACGGTGCAGCGCGAGCCAGGACCGTTCGGCCCCTACGACGAGGAGTTCATGGCCGAGTACCGCGAACTCTTCTACTGGCACACCGAGCCGTTCGTCATGGACGACTCCCTCTACACCAGCACTTTCGGTGTCCGCGCCACCCCCATGCGCGAAGCACTCGCCAAGACCCTCGCCTGGTTCGCCCACTCCGTCCGGAAAGGACAATGACAATGAAGACCCTGTACACCACCGAAGTGACCTCCAGCGGTGACGGCCGCAACGGCAAGGTCCGCTCCCACGACGGCCTGCTGGACACCGCCCTCGCGCTCCCCAAGGAAGCGGGCGGCTCCGGCACGGCGACCAACCCCGAGCAGTTGTTCGGCGCGGGCTACTCGGCCTGCTTCCACAGCGCGTTGCGACTGGTCGCCAGGCAGCGCAAGGTCAAGCTGTCCGGCGACACAGTCGTCGCGCGGGTGAGCCTCGCCCAGGACGAGGCCGGGTTCCTGCTCGACGTCGAGCTGTCCGTCTCGCTTCCCGGGCTGTCACAAGAGGACGCCGAATCGCTGGCCGAGGACGCCCACGGGCGCTGCCCGTACTCCCGGGCGATCCGCGGCAACGTCGACGTCACACTGCGCGTGGCCGTCTGACCGGCGGGCCCCGGCACCCGCGAGCACAACGGTCATGGGGCACAGGCGATGGACGATCTTCGCTCACGGAACGCGTGCGGGGAGATCGTCCCTCGTGGTTTCCAGGGTGTCCTCGGGTAGAACCCCTTCGACACCAGGTGCTCCTTGAGCATCGGCTTTGGAGCGTTCGACCCCGCGCCCCGTTCGAGCCCGTGACCGCCTCGCCGCTCGCGTGGCTCGGCCGGAGCCTGGGTAGCACGCTTGTCCACCCGCAGCCACGATCAGGGACCACAGCGACATCCAGTCGCCGTACTGGCCGAAGTCCCACGATCCACAGGCCGCCTTTGGCGCAAGTTCCGGACTGACTCACAGCGAGGCTCGGACAGTGCGCAATGGCCGCCGTGCCACTACTGTCCAATCGGCCCCGAGCAGACGAAAAAGCCCCGCGCGGCATCATTCGACACAACGGAGTTTCGGCTCTTGACCAGCGGGTTCGGGGCTCGGGTCCCTGATGACGCGCCCCCAGACTCCAGGTCATCGGACTTGATGACCCGGAGTCTGTGTTCTCCGGAATTCTCCTTCCGCTTGCAGACTGTCCATTGTGGTCTCCTGCGACCCCGGACTGCCGGACTTCATCGGCACCGGCCTCGCGCCAAACTGCACGCGCTGGCCACCATCGCGCCGGTACTCGCCGGGGCCGCGTTCTCCCGCGTAACGCACGCTGTGGAGGTACTGTCACGCGCCTTTACGCAGCCGCGAGGTGATCTCGGCCCCCGCGGTGTCCGGCGGCGCGCTGATGCCCAACGCGTCGGCGAGTCCCGCGGCATGCAGGTCCACAACGGACTCGACGAGGTCGGCGTACAGGGCGACCGTGCTTCGGCCACGACGCCAGGCGGTCACCACGATGAGCAGCCCGAGCACGGCCGCCGGCCACCACACCACGCCAAGGGCCAGATACGGCAGGCCCCAGCCGCAGAGGGTGGCCGCCGCGCCGAACGCCGTCGCGGCGGCACGTACCTCCGTGCGCGTCGCGTCGGCCACGGTCAACCACAGCCGCGGCCACGCCGTGCCGAGGTCGAGCTCGTACTCCGCGAACACCCTGGCGTCCACCGCGGCCATCCGGTCACCGATCCAGGTTGGCCGGCCCGGCCGCACGAGGCCGATCCGGTTGCGCCGCCCGGCCAACCGGTCGAGTTCCTGCCGCGCTGCCTCGGGGTCGTCGGCGTTCCGCGCCTCGAGCAGGGTGGTTTCATACGCGGCCGTCGCGCGGTTCCACCTGGCCCGCCGGGATCGCACCAGCAACCAGCCGGCCCAGCGCGGCCACGGGTCGAGCCACACCTTCCGCACCGCCCAGCCGAGGCCCGTCGCGGCGACGCCGAGCGCGGCGGCGGCCAGCAGTACGGCCGCCGCGATCATGACGGCGAGCACCGCGCCCGAGGCCTGCACCGCCGTGCTCCAGGACCGTGCCACGGCCGTGAGCCGTGTCGTGTCGGCCCAGTGCGCCTGCCCGAGGACACCGCCGGCAACGCAGGCGCCGAGCAGCAACAACCCGGGAAGCACCAGCAGGGAGAGCCATTTCTCCGCGAGCTTGCGGCCCAACTCGCTCAGGAAGGCGGACATCCCGTCACAACTTCGTCGGGCGCAGGCGCGCCTCGTCGAGGTGGCAGGTCGGCGCCGGTTCACCCGATCTCCTTGGCGTGACCCGGGAACAACGGCTGTTCGGGCACACGTACACCTCATGGGCCGACCGGCGGCCGAACCGGCCGAGCAGCGCGGGGCCCGGCTGATCGCCACGCCACACCGACGGCGGTGGCGGGCCGTGCACCTTGGCCAGCACCGAGTCCAGGCTTTCGGCGGTGAGCCGCCCGTCCTTGGCCTGCTCGATCAGCCCGGAAACGTCGTCCGGCGCGTACTTGCGGAGCAGGGCAAGGCCGGCGCAGAGCCTGGCCACATCGTCCCTCGGATCACCCATGGCAGCAGATCGTACTGAAGCGATTACCGAAATCGGCTGTTTCGCCGATGATCGTGCGGCATGCTGGTGACCATGGCCGCTCTGCCGTCCCGCTCGGTGGATGAGCAACACGCGTACATGGGCGTGCATCCGTGCGACTGCGGCGACGACACGGTCGAGGTCTGGTCGGGTGGCGCCGTCCACGGCGTGACCAGGACGGAACGGACCTACACCTGGGCGTGCCCGGCCTGTGGCGCACCTCGTCGATTCGACTTCTACACCCTGAAGGAGCGGCGAGCACGGGCTGATCAGCCATACGGCGAAGGGCTGTCGGAGATCCTCGATCCCGGTGAGTGGCTTGTGGTCGGCGGTGCCTTCGCGGACCTGGCGGCGGACCGCTCGCGGTCTCGCCAGGACCGGCGCCACGGTCGTTGGCTCGCTCCGGCGGCGATCGAGGAGGCGCTCAAGTTCATCCCACCGGGCGCCGACGAGGTGCCGCGATCCGCCTTCACCAGTGAGATCGGCAAGGTCGTCCGGCTTGTCCGGCCCGACTGGTTCCACCGGGACGCCCTCCTGCACCGGATCAAGGTGTTCGCCAAGGGACGGGTCGTGGCCGAGGACACGCCATGGCCGGGCAAAGCGACCCGTCGGCGGCAGGAACTGCTGACCTCGCTCACGCAGCGGCTCGAGGAGGCCGCCGGCCGGGGCAGCGACCACTCCGCCGTGCTGGCGCCGGAGGCGGTGGCCGAGGCCCGCGAACTGCGCGAGCTGAGCGCGGGGTTCGATCTGGAGGCCACCTACGTGTGCGCCCTGGTGCACATCCTGAGGCACACCAGGCGAACGCTGGCCGGCGCCCACGCCGCCGACGATCTCGCCGAGGCCCTGCGGCTGTTCCGGGTGGTGCGTGCGGCGGAGTCCGTGTCGTTTCCGAAGACGTGGTTGGCGGCGGGCCCGCCCGAGCAGGGTGCCTTGGTGATCCCCGAGCCGGTTCGTCTCGTTCTGGAGAGTCACGATGCCGGCTGAGGACGCGATCGCGAAAGCCGTCAGCGATCTCTACGCGGCGGCGGGGTCCACGAACCGGAAACGAATCGACGTCGCGGTCCGCGCGCTGATCATGGCCTTGGCCAGGGCGCGGGTGAGCGGGACACATCGTGTTCATCGGATGGCCGGCGTACTGCGAGAGCTGGTGTTCGGCAAGACGTCCGAACGGCCAGGCGCCCTCGACGCCGCCGTCGAACTGGGCCGCTACGCCCACGGCTACCCACAGCGCGATCACGAACTGGCCGCGTGGGTGGCCCTGATGCACGGCGTCGCGCTGGCCACGCGGCGCTCGTGGGTACACGACCTCGACGAGAGCATCGCCGCGCTGCGCAGCGCCGACGAGTCGGCCGGGGACAACCGCGACCTACGTGTCATCGCGTTGTCCTACCTTCGAGAGCTCCCTCGCGTCCGCTACGAACACACGTCGGACGGGGCCGATCTCGACTTGGCGGTCGACGCCGCCGAGCGGCTGCTGGAGTGGCCGAACGACCAGGCACGCACGCAGCTCAACCTCACCGAAAGCCTGCTCCGGCGCTACGAGCACGCCGACCGGCCGGAAGACCTGGCTCGGGCGAGGGAGGCGGCGGAACGGGCGATCTCGCTGGCTCCGGAGGAACCCCGGCCGCTCAGCTGCCTCGCCAGTGTCCTGCGCTACCAGCATCGACGGCAGCGGGACGTCGCCGCGCTGCGGCGTTCGATCGAACTGCTGCGTGCCGCGCTTCGGCTGGAGCCGGACAGCGCCGAGATCCGCGCGAATCTCGGCCTGTCGCTGAACGCGCTGTTCGAGGCCACGGACGACACGAGGGTTTTGGACGAGGCCATCTCCGTTCAGCGGGCGGTGGTGGCCCAGCGGACGACGGACGACGACCCGGTGCCGGCCAGAGACCTGGTGAACCTGGGAAGGTGCCTGGGCAATCGGTTCCACCGGTACCACCACCTGGCCGACCTCACCGAAGCGATCGCCGCCTATCGCAAGGCGTCCTCGCGGGACTACCCGACGCGGTACGTCGCGCGATCCGGTCTCGCACTCGCGCTCGCGAGCCACGCGCTCACACCCGCCGGCACGCCGGCGGACTTGGCCGAAGCGATCGAGATCATGCAGGACACCCTGGACAACCTGCCGTCCGATCATCACGCACGCCCGATGATCACCCGAAACCTGGCCATGCTGTGGCAGGACCAGCACGCCGGTGCCGCCCGCTTGGACGAGGCGGTGCGGTTCGCCGAATCCGCGACCGGCGAGGTGGCGGGATCGCGGGTCGCCCGGTTCGACGTGCTCGGAACGGCTCTGGAGAAGCGGTTCCGCGACAGCGGTAGCGAAGAGGACCGCGTGCGCGCCATCGCCGCCTTCACCGAGGCGGCAGGCGATCCCCTCGCCGACGTCCACGCCAGGATCAGCGCCGGATCGAGCTGGGGCGCGCTGGCCGCGCGCGCCGGCGAGTGGGCCAGTGCGACCGCGGGCTACCGGATAGCGGTCGACGCGTTCGCCCAGTCGGCGCCCGCCGAGCTCCGGAGGTCGGATCAGGAGCACAACCTGCGTCACCCCGGCCTGGCCGCCGACGCGGCGGCCTGCGCGTTACGGCACGGCGACGCGACCGAAGCACTGCGGTTGCTGGAACGCGGGCGCGGGGTGCTGCTGACCCAGGCGCTGGGACAACCGCCGCAGGCAGGCGGCGCCGTCACCGGCCCGGTGGTGGCCGTGAACGTCAGCGAACACGGCTGCGCGGCGATCATCGTCACCGGCTCGCGGGTGCGTACGGTGCCGTTGCCGGAGCTCACCCTGGATGCCGTGCTGCACCGGATCGGGGCGTTCCAGTACGCCGTGGAGATCACCGAGTTCCAACACGCGTTCGACGTCGACGACGTGTGGGCCGCCTCCCGGTTCGTCGCCCGGCTGCTGCGCTGGCTGTGGGACGTCGTAGCCGAACCGATTCTGTCCACTATGGACATTCCGGTCGGCGGCAAACCGCCCCGGCTGTGGTGGATGCCCGTGGGACCGCTCGCGTTCCTGCCGCTGCACGCGGCCGGATACCACGTCGAGCAGGACGGCCGCACGGTCCTGGATCGGGTGATTTCCTCGTACACACCGACCATCGCCGCACTGAGGCACGCCACGGCGACCGAGCCGGGCCCCGGCGTCCCGGTCTCGCCGCTGGCCGTCGGAGTGTCCCACGTGGACGGTTACCCCGAATTGACCGGCGCACGACGGGAGATCGAGGCGCTACGAACCCTGCTCCCGGGAATTCGTGTCCTGCGCGACGAGCAGGCGACGCGCGCCAAGGTGTGTGCCGCGATCGCGAACAGCGATCTGGTCCACTTCGCGTGTCACGCCACGAGCCGGGCGACCGACCCTTCGTCCGGTCACCTCGTACTCGCCGACGGCCCGTTGACCGTGACCGAGATCGCCGACGGCCACACCCCCGATGCCTGGCTCGCCTACCTGTCGGCCTGCGCGACCGGACGAACCGGGATCACACTCCCGGACGAGGCGATCCACATCGCGTCGGCGTTCCAGCAGGCCGGGTATCCGCACGTGATCTCCACGCTGTGGCCGATCAGCGACGAAGCGGAATTCGCCGAGCGCGTCTACACCGAACTGCTCGGCAAGGGAAGCCACCCCGCCGACGCCGTGCACGCCGCCACGCGCGACCTCCGGGACCACTACGCGGGTGGCCACCCCTTGCGCTGGGCGGCACACGCGCACACCGGGCCATGATCCTGGCCAGCCAAGGATCCGGGATCGAGCCTCGGCGTCCTCGCCGGGCCGGCTGAGATACCTGACCAGCGGTGACACCACTCACGCTATATATGCATACATTGCTATGTGATTATATAGTTCTCAGTGGACGGTACCAGCCCGGCGCCACCGAGGAGATGGGAGCAACCATGGCCGACAATCTGGGAACAGCAGGCAAGACCTCCGGCTTCGGCAGGCTGGTCGTCTGGCTCCTGCTGGTCGCCGGACTCCTGCTCGTGCTGCTCGTGCTCGGCGCGGTCGCGATCGGGATCTGGCTGCTGATCAACGCGGACGCGGCACTGACCTGGCTCAAGGGGATGATCGGCCAGCTCGGCCCGATCATCCCCTTGATCAAGCAGGCGCCGACGCCGAGCGGTTGACCCCGATGAACACGGGCACAGAAAGCCGCCTCCAGCCGGCAGACCCGCTGCCGGGCACGAGACGTCACCGGCGGTGGTCCATTTCGGAGGACCGCCGCCTGCGAAACCGCATCCCGTGGCAGAGCCAAAGGCGACAGGAGTCCCAGGGTTCTCCCTCCACTGAGGACATCCACGGTGCGGCCGTCAACCCCCGGCAACCGCACACGCGAGGTGCCCGGCCGGGACCTTCCTGCCGTATGCGCCCCGACCGGGCACCGCCCCCGTTGACTGGGATTCGTTCGCACAGAAGGGGGCCGGAAAGCCACGCGGTCCCGAATCAGGTCGATTCTCGTACGCGCACACGGGCCGCTGGTTCGTTTCGTCGACAGGCACGGCGAGGGAAGGCTACGATGGCCATGCCTTGGCGCGACGAGTCCGGGGAGGCATCTTGCGTGCAGGCGTTGTGGTCGCGGCACGGCCCGGCGTGGAGGAACTCGCCGTACAGGCCGAGGAACTGGGCTTGAGCAGCTTCTGGGTTTACGACACCCCCATGGTCCACGGCGATCCGTTCGCGGCGCTGGCGTTGTGCGCGAAGGCCACCAGCCGGATCAGACTCGGCGTCGGCGTGACGTCACCGGCGTTGCGGTCGATACCGGCCGCCGCGAGCGCGCTCGCCAGCCTCGACGCGCTGGCACCGGGCCGGATCATCTGCGGAGTCGGCACCGGGAACTCCGCCCGGCGCACCCTGGGAATGCCGCCTGCCACCGGGGCCGAGCTCGAGACGTTCACCGCCTCGCTGCAGGATCTGTGCGCCGGCCGCTCGATCAGCTACCGCGAGGGCGACCGGGTCCGCGACATCCGGTTCCTGCACGCCGGGCAGTACCGGGACACCGCCGGCCCCGTCGATTTCGTGGTGGCCGCGCAGGGTGTGAAGGCCGCTGCCATCGCCGGCCGTCGCGGCACCGGCCTGCTTTCCTTCGCCACCCTGGATCCCTCTGCCTGGCGCGCGCTCCACGGTGCTCGCCGGGAGAACTCGAGCACGCCGGTTGGCGGCGATTGCTATCTGATGACCTCGCTGCACGTACTCGGCGAGAGCGAGGACCCGTACGGCGACGCGGTCCGGGACGCGACAGGCCACACCGTCTTGTCCTTCCTGGTCTTCGCCGCCGACAAACCCTCCTTCGCCGAGGTACTCGGCCCCGAGGAACGGGAAGCCGTGCGACGGTTCCTCGACCGGCGTGGCACCACCGCCACAGCGCCGGACCGGTACCGCATGCTCTACACCAACTACCTGGGACGCATCGATCCGGCAGACCGGGACCTGGTCCTGCCGGCACTGATCGACAGACTGGCCATGGCCGGCACGCGGGACGACCTCCTTTCCCGCATCGCCGCCATGGCGGCGGCCGGGATCGACGAGATCGTCATCCAGCCGGTGGTCGACCCGCCCGCGGAAATGGCCGAGTTCGCCAAGCTCACCGCCTGAACGAAGTAGTCGTCCGGCCGTGGCCCACCGGCGCTTCCCGCACCGGTTGCCGAAAGCACCCGTCGAACAGTAGGCCCCGCGAGACACAGGCAGCCGTTCTCGTTGGAGACGCTGTGGCGGTAGTCGCGGCCCGCCTGTCGTACGCGGCCCTCGGCGTCGGCCGTTGCTGGACGCTGCCCTGTTCCGGCGTCTTCTCGACGATCCGGAACCGCGCTGCGCCTGCGCGAAGCGCCAGGGCGGAGTACGAGCGCCTACCCACACCCGTATCCACAGTGGACATTCAATGCCCGGTTGCCGGCCGGGCGGGATTTTCGGCGGCCAGCCGCGCCTCGGTCGCGAGTGCGCGGACGGCGGGCGCCAGCTCCACGGCACGCGCATAGCGGCGCGCGGCGCGGCCGGTATCACCGGACAGCCGGGAAACGACGGCCAGGTTCCGAAGCGCCCAGGGGTTTTCCGCGTGCGCCAACGACATCGCCCACGCGTCGGCCGCCTTCCGGCGCTCACCTGCAGCCCAGCGAGCGACGCCACGGTGGTACCAGGTCGTCCAGGTAGCCGGCGCGTATTCGAGCAGCTCACGCCAGTACGCGTTGACCGGCGTCGGGCCCGGGTCCACCACGGGGTCGCCCGTCCACGGCGTACCGTCGAGCAAGGAAAGCCATGAGCGTTGCTCCACACCCATTGACTCGGCGGGATAAGGAGTGGCCGGAAACTCGACGAGCATCCGGTGGGTCTCCAGCGCACCCCATCCCGAGCCATGCGACAACGGGTCGCGCGGCGGGTTGTCGGCAGCCCCCAGCCACGCTCGGCTCAGCCGCCCCAGTAGCCCCGCGTCCGGAAGCCGCCGTTCCAGATCCGTAGCCGCGACACGGGCGTCACCACGCCAGGCGGCCGCTCCCGCGTAACACGGTCCGAACGCTTCGAGCCGGTGCCACGAACCTCCGGCCGCGACGTGCTCGTTCGAGGGCGACACGGACAACTGCACCAGCCCTGCTCCGTCTTCGCCCACCGCAGCCGTCCAACGGCTGCTCTCCCGTGGCCTGCCGAGCAGGCGAACGGTGCGCGAGACGATGATGTTCGAGGACCACCCGACCGGCACCGCGTGGTCATGCGGGTTGCGGACCTTCACCCCGACGAGCAGCAGGGAGGAATCCTCCGGCAGCCACAGATCCACCTGACAGGCCAGATCGCGGGTCCGCTCCCATTCCCACAGCCGCAGCGCGGGTGTCCCGTCCGGGCCGTCGACTTCCGCGGCATACATCGGCACCACAGCGGCGCCGGCGAAACCGCCGTCACCGAGATTCCATTCGATACCGCCCGCGACGTCACCGCCGGGTACCAGTTCCCGACGGCTTCCCTTGTCGTACAACGATTCGATCCGCCCACCGAGAGCAGGCAGCACGGTTACCCGGAGACAGTCGTTCTCCAGAATCAGCGCGGGCGAGGAATGCTCGCCGCCGGTCCCATCGACACTGTCGCGTGACCGGTACGGCAACGCCACCCGCTGCCGGGCCCGCCCCGCGTTGACGAGCGGGGGCAGCGGATTCTCGGCCTTCGGAGCCGCACTGCGGAGGACCTCCGAAACGGAAAGCCGCGTCGTCATTTCGCGCGAAACCGGAATGATCGAGCGTCGCGCACATTTTCACCCATGTCAACGAACGATATGCGCCCGCGCAGGCCGCCTGGCACCCCCCGTTCGAAGGATCTTCGAAGCCGCTCGGATCACCTCGGTGCGCGGCGGCGTCATCGCGCTCCCTGCTCTTTGAGATAGGACTCCGTCATCACCCCGATGACCGCCAGCCGCTGGGCGTCGAGTTCGGGGTCCGGGTAGAGCGCCGCGCCCAAGGCCTCCCCGTCGAAGAAGTGGAGCGTCGTCATCAGCGCCGCCGCGCGGGCTTCCTGGGGCAGCCTGCGTACGGCGGGGACGCGCTCCGCGTTCACGAACATCGCGGCCACGTACTCGCTGACGATCGGCTCGAATCGTGCTCGTAGGTCAGCGTCGGTTCGGGCCGCCACCAGCAGTTCGATCCAGACCGCGTTGATCGGGTCCCTGGCCCCTTCCCGGACGAGGGAGAGCACCGTCGGAACGTCGTCGGTGTCGGACAGCCGGGCGAAACGGCGGGCGAAGTTCTCGATCTGCCGCCGCGCGACCTCCCGCGCCGCGGCGAGCACGAGGTCGACCAGTGTCGCGAAACGCCCGAAAAGCGCACCTTGCGAGACCCCCGCCCTCGCACAGATCTCCTTCGCCGTCGTGCGCGCGTAGCCCAGGTCGACCACGGCGCCGATGGCGCCCTCGATCAGGCGTGCGGTGGTCGCCGCGCGGCGCTCCGACTGGGTCCGCCGCTGGTCCGCCACATCGTCTCCTCCTGCCGGATGACGCAAGACTAACTTAAAAAGCGAGTACTTGAAATATTTCTTTGGATCCAGGAGGCTGCGCAAGGGCGAGTGACGCAGACCTCTGGGAGGCTCCCGTGCAGCACCACCCCGTGCCCCGCCACCCGCGCACGTCCTCGGCAGGCGGGGGCAGGTCATGACCACGAGCGGTATCGGTCACCGGGACGGCGCCCACCTCGGCTCCGCGTCATTGGCCGTGCGGCTGGCGGACAGGATGCCGTGCCTGCTGGACGCGATGGTGCGGCGAATACTGACGGAAGTGCCCTATTACCGGCAACTGCCCGAGGCCGAGATCGAGGTGGACGTCCGCGGGATCGCGGAGTTCCATCTCGGCCTCGTCACCCGCATGCTCCGCGAGGACCGGATGCCGACGGGGGCCGAGCTGGCGGTGGTCACGCGGTCCGCGGCACGGCGGGCCGAGGAAGGAATTCCGCTGCGCCTGGTACTGGCAGCGAACTACGCCGGCGCCGGGGCGGCGTGGGAGGTGGTCTCCGAGTACGCCCGAGGGGACGAAGTCGCCGCGGTGGTGGCGATCGGCAGCCGGATGCTGAGATACCTGCTGACCTTGAGCACGGCGGTCACCGAAGGCTTCATGGAGACGACGCTGGCCGTCACCGGACGCGACCGCGAGATCCGCGGTCAGCTGTTCGACGCGGTGCTCACCGGCCGGGAAACCCCCGAACTCTGGGAAAACGCGGGGCTCGCACCGTGGCGCGAACGCACGGTGCTGGCTCTCCGGTTCACGGAACCAGTGCCCGGCAACGAGGTCACCGCCGCGGTGGAGGTGCGCCGGAGGAACCGCGCCATCCGCCAGGTTCTGACGGACCTGTCCGGCACGCCCGTCCTCGATGGGCTGACCGCCACAGGCGGCACCATCATGCTCAAAGGCCAGGCGCGTGCTGACGGCCTGACCACCGCGCTCGCCCCTGTGGTCGGTGATCGCTGGGCCGCCGGAACGGCGAATGCCGTCGCGAACACGATGCCGGAGGCCGTGTGCGCGGCGGTGGACACCGCCGAGGTCGCCGACCGGCTCGCGCTCGAACCCCGGGTCTACGATCTGACCGCCCTTCGGTTCGAAGTCCAAGTGACCCGGCCGGGACCGGCCAGGGCCGCACTGGCGGACCTGGTCGAGCGCCTGGCCGGTCATCCGGACCTCCGGGAGACCCTCGCCGCCTATCTCGCCTGCGACGGCGTTCGCCGCGAGACCGCGAAGCGGCTACATCTGCATGTCAACACGGTGGACTACCGGCTGAGCCGCGTCCGCGGTCTCACCGAGGTGGATCCCACGACGCGCGAAGGCTGGCAGACACTGCGCGCGGCGGTGATCGCCCACCGGTTCGTCAGCGCACAGTAGCGACGGCCGTTCTTGGAGACAGCTACAAACTCGCGCGTAAAGTTTCGGGCGGCGTCCACTGTTGTTCCCGGGTCAGGTCCTCGATGATGGCTCGACATTCTGATTCCGGCCTGTCAAAGGGGACCGCCGATGCCTTTGTTCTCTCGCGCCCGCGTTGCCGGCGCGATCGTCTCGTCCGCACTACTCGCCACTGTAGCGGTTCCCGGTTCCGCCGTGGCGGACACAGCGAGCGCGCCGGACTACGTCAACATGGGGGACAGTTTCAGCGCGGGTTCCGGCATCCTGCCACTCGCGCCGGGCATGAGTCCGTTGTGCGCGCAGTCCGCGAAGAACTGGGCCCACGTGATCGCCGCGACCAAGGGCTATCGCCTCAAGGACGTCTCGTGCGGAGGCGCTTCGACCACGCACTACACGCTCCCGCAGTATCCTGGGGTTCCGGCACAGGTCGACGCCTTGTCGTCGGCCACCAAGCTGGTCACCATGTCGATCGGCGGGAACGACAACAACACCTTCATCTCCGCGATCATCGCCTGCGGCGCCGCCGGAGTGCTCTCGGGTGGAACGGGCAGCCCGTGCGAAACGGCCTTCGGTGACTCCTTCGCGCACACGGTCAGGACCAAGACCTACCCGAACCTCGTCAAGGCGCTCACCGCCGTGAAAAAGAAGGCCCCCAACGCACGCGTCGCGATCGGCGACTACCTGAACATTCTGCCCAGCGGTGCGGGGTGCTTCCCGACGATCCCGCTCGCGTCCGGCGACCTCGGCTACGTGCGAGACTTGCAAACCACCTTGCACGACACGATCAAGCGTGCCGCCGACGCCACCGACACGACCTTCGTCGACTACTCGGAGATCTCCGAAGGGCACGACGCCTGCCAACCGGCCGGTACCCGCTGGGTCGAGCCCGTCGTGCCGTCCGGCACTCTCGGGCCTGTCCACCCGAACGCCGAGGGCGAGCGGCAGATGGCACAGCACACGCTCGAGACGCTCGGCCTGTCCTGAACCACGTAAAGCCGATGCCGCATTCATCCACAGAGGACTGAAAGACCCCGGGACATGCTGACGGGCCGGTGGACACTCGTTCCACCGGCCCGCTCGCGAATGATGAACATTTCACGGCGCGACAGTTCTCACCGAACACAGATCCGTCCTTTTTGGACACGAACACGGTGACGGGCTCACTCGTTTCACCTTTTCCTCAGCGAGGAAAGCCCTGCGAACATGTCCACTGTGGAAGGTTTGGAGAACCGCCTGACCGGCGAGGAAGCCGTCACCGCGCAGTGCGGCGGAGTCGAAGCGCTCGTCGCGGCTCGCGACTGTCTGCGGCGAGATACTGAGCGCCGGCCATGAAACTCAGGCCAGTCAGCGTTCGTCGAGTGCGCATCGCGGGATCACCGGCCTGGTCTGCCGCGGCGCGCGCGATAGGCTCGCTGCCGGCAAGCGTGGGAGCAGTAGGTGCGCGGCCTCCCCCGAGACGGCGAATCGACCTGTTCTCCACACCCGGGGCACAGGGGAACGTCTTCCGGGTTCTCGACGCCCCCGCTCCGAGCTTCGTCGCGTTCCTCGTGCCGGGCTGCCGCCTGCGCGGCTTCGAGCAGGTCGCCTCCGGCGACACGTCCGCGTGGCGTACGCGCGACCAGCTCGCCGTCCAGGTGCGGACACAGCGCCGGATCGTCGTCGGAGCACAGCATGAGGTGAGCGAGGTAGTCGCGCGCGGCCACCAGGAACCCGATCTCCCGCTCGAGACGAGCGACCTGCGCACCCACGACCCCATGCCACGCTTCGACGTTCGCGGTGCCCGCGGTCACGACCGCGGCCTGTTCCAGTGGCATCCTCCCGGCCACACGGCACAGGTAGGCGAGCCCTATCCGCCGAAGATCGCAGTCGCTGTACAGCCGCTTACCGGCTTCCCGTTCTGGCGCGTCGAGTACCCCTTGCGCCTCCCACCAGCGCAATGTGGACGGCGCGAGATCGTACAAGGCGGCGGCTTCCCTGATCCGTACCCCGGATTTCACCCCTTCATCGGACAGCATCAGGTGGTGACAGGCTACTTCCGTCGTCCCCGCTTGCGTGTCGTCTTCACCGGTTTCGCCTCCGCGGCCTCGAACGCTTCGATGACCTCGCGCGGCATCCGGCCGCGATCGGAGATCTCGAAACCGTTCTCCAGCGCCCAGGCCCGGATCGCCCGGGAACGCTCGCGATCCTCCGGCGACACCGAACCACCGCCGGACACCGAACCCGGGAACTGGGCGACCGTCGACCGCACCTTCCGGCCACCCACTCGCCTCCCCGCCGACACGAACTGCGCCAGCAGGTCCCGCAGCTCTTCGGCGTTGTCCTGCGAAAGGTCGATCTCGTAGTCGACTCCGTCCAAACTGAACGGAACGGTCTGGTCGGCCTCGCTGCCATCGATATCGTCCAGTACCTGAACCAGAACTTTCTGAGCCATCACACTTCCCTCACTTGCCGCTACGCGGGGCATGCGCGCCCCGACAACCTACGAAGTCTAGCCGATTGTAAGCCGGCCGCATGGGCACTGGCCTAGAATCACGACGCGATAGACACGGCAATCGGCACGGCGAGAGGCTCACTCATGTCCAGCGACGTTTCCGACAACTGGTTCGAAACGTTCTTCACCGAGCTGCCCAACGAGTTCTGGCGACGAGTCGCGACGACGTTCTCCACCGAGGACGAGGTTGATTTCATCGTGCGCAGGCTCGGCCTCACCGCCGGATCACGGGTACTCGACGTGCCGTGCGGGAGCGGCAGGCATTCACTCGAACTTGCTGCCCGCGGACACCGGGTACGCGGTATCGATATCTCTTCGGAAGCGATCGACCACGCACGCAAGCGGGCCGCCGAACGCGACCTCGATGTCGACCTCGCCGTGGCCGAAATGCGGGAATTACCGAACGACGGCGCATACGACGCCGTGGTGTGCATGGGCAACAGCTTCGGTTACCTGGACATCGAAGCATTACGCGACTTCGTCGCGGGAATGGCTGCCACGGTCCGGCCCGGCGGCGGCATCGTGGTGGACGTCGGGATCACCGCCGAATCGGTGCTGCCGGGCTTCGTCGATGCCGAGCGCTCCGCACATCAGGTCGGCGATATCGAGGTCGAATCGGTCAACACTTACGACGTCGAGCGGTCCGCCATTATCTCGCACGACACCTTCCGCCGTGGTGCGGCCGAGGTCACCGCGACGGCCGTTCATCGGATCTACACCAGTGCCCACCTCGGCCAGCTGCTCACCGAAGCGGGCTTCGTCGACGTGGCACGGTTCGCCGGGCCGACCGACGAGCCCTACCGGTTCGGCGACAGTCAGCTCATGATGACCGCACAACTCCCCGGATAGCTGCCTCTCGGGTGATGTTCGGCGAAAGCCCCTCGTTTCGGATGGCTGCCCCGTGTGCTCTGTTCTATCTTCCGAAGTGACCGGGCGACAGGAAAGACACCATGAACAGTCAAAATTGGTCACTCCCGAGCCGGGGCGCCGTCGCGCTGCGCTTCACCCTGGTCGCGGTCGCCGCGGCACCCGCCGTCGTGCTCAGGCTGACCGGGACGCACCCGAACGCCGTCTGGGGCGGCGTCCTGTTCGGACTCGGCGTGCTCGCGGCGGCGGTGATGCTGATGTGGGCGGCGGAAACCGCGCGTGCCGACATCTCCGGCGCGCTGGCACTGGCGCTGCTCGCCCTCATCGCCGTGCTCCCGGAGTACGCCGTGGACCTCTATTTCGCCTACAGCGCGGGCACTCGCCCCGATTACGTGGCCTACGCGGCCGCCAACATGACGGGCGCCAACAGGTTGCTCGTCGGCGTGGGCTGGCCGCTGGTCGCCATCGCCACCGCGCTGGCCGTCCGCCGATCACGCGGCTCGGCAAGCCCGCACATCCGGCTCGAGCCGCACCACCGCATCGACGTCGCCTTCCTCGCGGTCGCGGCGCTCGTCGCGTTCGTGATGCCGCTGACCGGCCACATCGGACTGTACCTTTCGGTTGTGCTGATCGGGTGGTACGGGTTCTACCTGTGGCGGATGAGCCGGTGCGGCGCCGAAGACCTGGAGGAACTCGCCGGCGTTCCGGCCCGGCTGGCGACACTGCGGGCGAACCGCCGACGGCCCTTGACGATCCTGCTGTTCGCGGTGGCCGCGGTGCTGGTGTTCTCCTCCGCCGAGCCGTTCGCCGAATCACTCGTCGAAGCGGGCAGCGCGCTGGGCATCGACCGATTCCTGCTGATCCAGTGGCTGGCACCGCTGGCATCGGAAGCCCCCGAACTGATCGTCGCCGTGGTCTTCGCCTGGCGGCTGCGTGCCGCCGACGGACTCGGCGCGCTGCTGTCCAGCAAGATCAACCAATGGACGCTGCTGGTCGGCGCACTGCCGATCGCCTACCTGCTCGGCGGCGGTTCCGCCGCGCTGCCCCTCGTCGAGCGCCAGGTCGACGAGGTGGCACTGACCGCGGCGCAGACAGTTCTCGCCGTAGTGGTCCTGCTCGACCTCCGGTTCCGGCTGTGGGAGGCGATCGGGCTCTTCGTCCTGTTCGCCGTCCAGTTCGTGCTGCCAGGCGAATCCGCGAGGCTCATCCTCACCTACGTCTATCTGGCCGTCGCGGTGACGCTCCTCATCCCCCGGCTCCGTCAGCTGAAGCCGACGACGATGGCGATCGGCGGTCACATCCCGGAGGATCCGCACTAGCGGCGGACTTCACGACCGCTCATCCACAATGGACACTCAGTATTCGCGCCCGGCGATGTGGACAGCCCATGAACGATTCCCGGATCGTCACCGGAGAAATTCCCGCTCGTCACGCTTGAACACCGGGGAACTCCCGACGTTGGTCGGTATTCGGCGCGCGAGAGCGGTCGTAGCGTGTCAGCGAAGATAATTCTCGAGCGTGAGGAGTGTTTACGTGCACAAGCGCCTTGCTTCCCTGCTCCTGCCGCTTGCGGCCGGCGCGCTGTGCCTCGCCGCACCGGGAACGGCCTCCGCCGCCCAGCCCGCCATCATCGGCGGCGGCGAGGCGACCGAAAGCTATTCCTGGATCGTGGACCTCGGACACGACGACGCGAACGAGGGACACGGCTGCGGCGGCGGGCTCATCCAGGACCGCTGGGTCGTGACGGCCGCCCACTGCATCGGCCACCAGTTCGAGCAACTGCGCGTGGGGTCCAACGACCGGACATCCGGCGGCGAACTCGTCAAATGGGACAAGACGTTCACCCGCGACGGAGCTGACATCGCGCTGATCCGCCTGACCGCTCCGGCCAAATCCGCGCCCATGAAAGTGGCCGCGAACCTGCCCTCGGCCGGCGCGGCGATCAAACTGCTCGGCTGGGGCTGGGAGAGCAACACCGATCACTACTCGCCGAAGAAGCTCAAGCAACTGGACACCACGGTCCTCGACGGCTCCGCCTGCGGGATCGACGACACCGAGGTCTGCGTCAAGCAGTCGCCGACCGCCGCGGCCTGTCACGGCGACTCCGGCACTCCCGCACTGGTGAACGGCGAAGCCGTCGCCGTGACCAGCCGTGGAACGAGCGGCTCGTGCGGTAGCGGTGGCACCATCTACACCGGAATCGCGTCCAATATGGACTGGATCCGCGACACCATCGGCGCCAACAACTGAATCACCCCGAACCTCGAGTCGGGGGGGGCGGCGGCGGGGGCCCCCCCGCCGCCCCCGCGGTCCCGCAGCTCCAGCACCTCGTCGAAGGAAGCCGAGTCGCTCGCGCCGCGGGTGATGAC
>NZ_JBHYIK010000035.1:45332-97131 GCF_042739735.1 Amycolatopsis sp. NPDC059027
AAAAATCACCACCCCCCCCCCCCCGCGGCCCCGCCGGCCCCCCACCCGCGCGCCCGACTCGATCAGCACGAGCCGAACGACAGGGGATCCGTCAGGCTCCTTCTCTTGGGGCACGCCGAGGAAGCGGAATCGCCGACGCCGGTGTGACACTGAGCGTCGTGGTACGGCGCGTTCATCGGTATCTGCCGGAAAACACCACGGCCGAACACTCCACCGTCGCGTTTTCGGCCCATGGACAAGAATGAACTGTCCAGTTACGGAAGCACGGTCACCAAGATCGCGAGTGCCCCCACCGTGGCGCTACGGATTCGGCCGGGTGCATGCCGAGGGCCCAGTGGGCCGGGCGTCGCGAAGGGGACATTGACGGCGTTGAACGTCCCCCATGTGCCATTCGCGACCCTGCGAAGCTGACGGAGAGTGACCGCCCCGATTGGGTAAGACGGCCTCCACCTTGGATACTGGTAGGCATGACGAACTGGTGGAATCGATTCGCGGGCACCTGGGTCACCCGGCCGGTCGTGGCCGACTCCGCCATGGTCGTCGGATTGCTACTACTGCACGTGATCACCATCGGGCTCGCTGTGGGGAAAGGCTGGACGATCCCCGCACCGGTCGCCTGGGTGGTCGCGATCGGGTCGGCCTCGGTGCTCAGCCTGCTGGCCCGCCGCCGGTTCCCGTGGCCGGTCGTGGCGGTAACGCTCGGCTGCGGCATCGCGCTCGAGATCCTGGAGGCCACCGGCCCGGCCAGTACGCTGGCGATGCTGGTCGCGTTCTACACCGTCGCGGTGCTCCGCGGGCCGCGGCACGCACTGGTGGCCGGTCTGCTGCCGCTGTCCTGGGACATCGTGTGGAGCATCGCCGGGCCCGGCCACGTCACGCTGCAGGGCTACCTCATCGCCATCACGCTGGTCATCATCAGCCTGGCACTCGGACTCACGGTGCGCCGCAGCCGCGAACACGCCGCCCGGCTGCACCACGCGGTGATCCTGCTCGAAGAGGCGCAGCAGGAACTGGCCACGGAGGTCGCCACGCTGGAGCGGATGCGCATCGCGCGCGAGCTGCACGACATCGTCGCGCACAGCCTCGGTCTCGTCGCGCTCCAAGCAGGCGTCGCCCGCGCGCTGCTGCCGCAGGACCCCGAACACACCCGCGACGCACTGCGCGTCATCGAGGAGAAGGCACGCGAATCGCTGTCGGAGATGCGGCACGTCGTCAGCGCGCTGCGGGTTCCCGACGAGTCCGAGGAAAGCACCGCCCCCGCACCCGGACTGGACAAATTGGACGATCTGCTCGCCTCGGCCCGCTCGTCCGGTCTCGACCTGGAGATGACCGAGGACGGCGAGCGTTATGCCCTACCGCCCGGCCAGGATCTGGCCGCGTACCGGATCGTGCAGGAGGTTCTCACCAACGTGCTCAAGCACGCCGGGCCGACCTGCACGCGGGTCGCGCTGCGGTACGCGCCCGACGAGCTGAGCATCGACATCTCCGACAGCGGCCCGCGTATCCCGGGCGGGCCCGCGCCGTCGGACAAGGCGGGCAGGCCGGGGCACGGGCTGATCGGGATCCGTGAGCGGGCGGCGATCTACGGCGGCCAGGTGCGGACCCAGGCCGATCCGGCGGGCGGGTTCCGGGTCACCGCGACGTTGCCGAGGATCGCGTCGTGACCGCGGACGACCTCATCGGCGTCGTGGTGGCCGACGACCAGCCGCTCGTGCGGGTCGCGCTGGTGAGCCTGCTCAACGCGCAGCCGGACATGACGGTGCTCGCCGAGGCGGCCACCGGGACCGAGGCCGTGGCGGCCACCGAGTCGCACCGGCCGGACGTGGTGCTGATGGACGTGCGGATGCCGGAGATGACCGGGGTCGAGGCCACCGCCCGGATCATGGCGCTGCCCGATCCGCCCGCGGTGCTGACCCTGACGACCTATGACATCGACGAGTACGTCTACGGCGCGCTGCGGGCCGGGTCGATGGGTTTCCTGCTCAAGGACGCGCCGCCGGAGCGGATCGTGGAGGGCGTCCAAGCGGTCGCGCGCGGTGAGGGTCTGCTGGCGCCGAGTGTGACCCGCAGGCTGATCCAGCAGTTCGCCGTCACGCCGGACGACGACGCCGAACCGTCCGCCTGCCGGGCACTGGCGCGGCTCACCGAGCGCGAGACCGAGGTACTGGTCCAGGTCGCGCAGGGACTGTCCAATATGGAGGTCGCCACCGCGCTCCGGCTTTCCGAGGCGACGGTGAAGACGCACCTGCACCGGCTCATGGCGAAACTGGGCCTGACCTCCCGTACCCAGGTGGTGATCGCCGCCTACGAATCGGGGCTGGTCCGGCCCGGGCTGCACGACCGATTCAGGTGAACGCGCTAGCGGCGCGCCCGTCGTTGCCGCATGCTCTGGCCGAGCGCGATGAGGCCGAGCGCGGCCGCGACGAGGACGACCGCTGCGACGACCAGTGGCCAGCCGCTCAGGTCGACGACCGCGCTGAGCACGAACAGCAGCGCGGCGGGAATGACGGCGCTCGCGGTGACCAGCGCCGGTGCGGCGGAGTTTCCTTCGCTCGCTTCGGACACGTCTTCTCCTTGTTCCCACGTCGAATTCTCATCGGCACTTGGTCCGCCCGGTGGGCTGGTGGGTGGGCACGGGTCTCCCCGCCGCGCCACCCACCGCCGCGTCGATCTCCGCCACCGAGCGTACTGTCTTTTCCGGTGGCCGCGAGTCAGGCCGCGGCACACCGATTTCAGGTGATGGCGATCACGAGCCCGCCGATCCCGACGCCGAGCGCGAGGCCCGACGTGAAGTCGTTGGGCGCGGACACGACCTCCACCTCCTGGCAGGCCAGGTCGAGGTTCTCCATGTTGTCACCCCCTTCCCCGGTTTCCTCCTGATCCGGACCCACCATCAGGTGATGGCGATGGCGCCGAGGCCGAGGGCGGCACCGGCGATGTCCAGCCACTCGCTGCGCCCCCAGTCGGGCGCGGTGGTGGTCTCCAGCTCCTGCAGCGACAGGTCGAGCGTCTCCATTTCCATTCCTGCTCACCTCCTTTCGGTTTTCCGTTACGGACAGGTCTTCCGCGCGGTCGGGGCGGCGCGGAAATCGAGGCCGGGCGCTATTCCCGGACATTCCTTCCCGGTTCGCCGGGGTCGATGCGGGCGAGCCGGAATTCCCGCCGTAGCGCGGATTCCCGGGGGACGCCGGATTCGGCGCTGTGCAGCAAAGCCGTCGCGGACACCAGTGCCCGGTGCTCGCCGAAGCTTCTCCCCCGCATACGGGGATCGGCTGGTTCGTCAGCCACTGCGACGCCGGGCCACAGTGGACGGGCGAACACCGACGTCGTCGCGCCGAGCCCGGGCAGGCCGCGCACCGCGCCCCCGATCACCTCCGGTCCGGCGTCGTGTCCCAAGTAGACGACGAGTCCGTCCGTGCGCGGGTAGAGATCCGGCGTGGAAAGCACTTTGACGCGGTAGGGCACCCCGGCGACGTCGAGCGCGTCGAGGACGGTGGCCAGCACCCGCGGGGCGTCCGGCGGCCGGGTCAGGTGGACGTACACCCGACGGCCCGGGAACTCCGGCGACCGGGCGGCCTGGCCGTCGACGACGAGGAATCCCGGCGACAACGCGGGCCGGATCGCGTTCACCGCGAGGGGAATCCGCTCGCCCGGCGCGGCCCCCGGTTCGGCGGGCAACCACACCCGGACGCCGTCGCGGTCGGCCAGCATCCGCCCGCCTTCGACGGCGTGGACGGTGGTCGGTACCCGGATGGTGCGAGGTCCCGCGGCGTCGATCAGCGTGCGCTCGAACTCGCGGTCGCGCACCGGACGTCCCGACGACAAGCCACCGAGGTGCAGCTGTTCGTACAGCGCGTCCGCCAACGCCATGCGGAGCCCGCCGGGCGAGGACGCGGTCACCCGTCGTCCGCCGGCCATCGCCTCCTGCCCGTGGACGGACACGGCGGCCAGCGCGTCGAGTACTCTTTTCGCGACGTCCATCGGCTATCCCAGGCCCACGGTGGTCACGAACGCCTCGGGCCCGCACAGCAGGCTGCGGCCGATCCCGGCGGCGGCCTTGGCGACCGCGCTCAGCCGCGTGGCCCCGGCAGCCCCGGCGATCATGCGTTCCACCAGGTGCCAGCCTGCGAAGGCGGTCGCCCGAACGGCGAGCGCCTCGTCCGCGTCGGTCCCCTGGTAGGCCCACCAGAACGCGGCCACGATCGGCCGGGTCCGGTCGATCCGCGCCGCGCCGTGTTCGACGACCGCCTCGGTGGTCGAGGCGGCGGCCGCGGGCAGGCCGGAAACCGCCTGCCAGAGCCATTCCCCGGCGAACCGGCCGACGTCGCGGGCGGGGTCGGCGTACCGGAATTCCTCCCAGTCGGTGAGGTACACGCCGCCCGTGCCGACGAGGATCTGGTCGAGCCGGAGATCCCCGTGACTGGGCACGCGGACCACGTCCCGCTCCCGTGCCAAGAGCCCGCCGACAGCGGCGATCAGCGCGTCGTCGCGTTGCAGCAGCCGCCATGCCTCGAGTTCGGCGGCACAGCATTCGTCGAACACCGCCCGCGGCAGCCCGCGCAGCAGCTCGGCCGAGGGCATCGCCGGGAGTGTGTCGTCCAGTTCGGCGGGCCAGCCGGTGCTTCCGTGCAGCGACCGGAGCGTGGTGCCGACCTCGTACGCCAGCGTACGGTCGAATTCGCCGTCCTCGGCCAGCCGCAGCCCCGTCTTCGCGAGGGGAACGGCGGTGAGCACCAGCGCGCGGGATTCTTCGTCCCAGGCCAGGCATCGCGGGCCGCCGCGGGCGTTGCGGTGGTAGGCGACCTCACGGCGCATCCGCGCGGCGGCCTCGCCGGGCGGGCCGATCAGGCGTTTGGCGAACACCGTGGTGCCGGAAACCGTGGTACCGAGCCAGTTCTCGTTGCGGCCGGGCAGGCGGGCGAGACCGTCCGGGACGAACGGGCCGAGGCCCGCGCGGTCGAGCAGCGCGGTGAGCTGTGGTGACGGGCTCACGACGCAGCCCCGACCGGCCGGTCCAGCCGCTGGGCGGCGGCAAGCGCGCGATACGACTCGTTGCGGTCCAGCAGTTCGTCGTGTCCGCCGAGGTCGGTCACCCGGCCGTCTTCGAGCAGGACGACCCGGGCGGCGTGCCGGATCGTGGACAGCCGGTGCGCCACGACCAGGACCGCGCGGTCGGCCGCGAGGGTGTCGACGACGTCGCGCAGCAGGCTCTCGTTCACTCCGTCCAATTGGGACGTCGGCTCGTCGAGCAGGACGATTTCGGCTTCGGAAAGGAGAGTTCTGGCCAGGGCGAGCCGCTGCCGTTGTCCGCCGGACAGGTCCGCGACGCGGCCGAGTTCGGTGTCGAGACCGTCCGGCATCGCCGTCACGTGCTCCCGCAGGCCGACGGTGCCGAGCACGCCGAGCAGCCGGGCGTCCGGCATCGGCTCGGTCAGCCCGACCGTCAGGTTCGCGCGGACCGTGTCGGCCAGCAACGTGAACGACTGGTCCACGTAGGCGATCCGGCTTCGCAGCGCGCCGACCGGCCAGCTCGTGACGTCGCGGCCGAGCACCTCGACCCGCCCGGCGTCGGCCGTGACGAACCGCTCGACCAGCGACAGCGCCGTCGTCTTCCCGGCGCCGGACGGCCCGACGAGTGCGGTCAGCCCGCGGCGTGGCACCTCGAAGTCGATCCCGCGCAGCACCGGCCGTTCGCCGTGGGCGAATTCGACGTGCTGGAACCGAACCGCCGGGGCGGCGTCGAGCGGGGCAGGCGCGGCCACCGGGTCACCACCGTCCTCAGTGGACTGATCGAGTACCTCGGTGAACCGGGACCGGGCGGCAAGCCCGGCCTGCAGCCTGCCGACCGCCATCACCATGATGATCACCGGGGCGATCAGCTGCATGAGGTAGAGCAGGAACGCCGCGAAACCGGCGATGTCCAGCGATCCGGCGGCGAGCCGGGCGCCCCCGGCGATGATCACCGCGACGAGCGCGATCTGCTGGCCGAGGCTGAGCACCGGATTCACCGCGGCCTGCAGGCGCGCGGCGGTGATCGCGGCACGCGCGGTCTCGTCGGCGGAGGTGCCGAGCCGGTCGGTGACCTGCCGTTCGGCCCGGGACGCCTTCACCACCGGCAGTGCCGCCAGCGCCGTCGCGAAACGATGGCCGAGTTCGCCGAGGGCGCGGCTGTGGCACAGCTGCGCGCGTTGCATCCCGGCCACGACGACCGCGATCACGACGCCGGCCACCAGGAACGCGGCGACCGTGATCACCAGCAGCACCCAGTCGAGCAGGCCCATGATCACCAGCGTGCCCGCCGTGGTGAGTACCGAGACCGGCAGTTGCACGATGCCGAGGTCGGTGATCGTGCGCAGCTGGAGACTGTCCGCGGTCACCCGCGTCACCAGGTCGCCTTCGCCGGTGGCCCGCACGTCGCGCAGCGGCAGCCGCAGGATGTGCGCCATGAGCCGGACCCGCAGGCGCAGCACGAGCCGTTCGCCCATCCGGGCAAGCAGGTAGGACGCCGCGGTCGCGGCCAGCGCGCCGCCGAGCGCGGTCACGCCCAGCAGGACGGCGGGGCGGACGAGCCCCGCGTCCGTCCGCACCGCCGAGATGAGGTCGGCGACGATCAACGGCATGGCCAGCGTGCACGCGGCCGAGGCCACCGACAGCACCATCACCGCCGCCAGCGCCGGTCCCCGGCCGAGCTCCCGCAGGATCGGCAGCGACGTCCTGGTCATCGTCTTTTCCCTTCGGGCACGACACGCAGCACCGCGCGGTGCTGCGCCGCGACGGCGACCGCAGCTTCCGCGACGTCGTCCACGCCGATCTCGTCGAGTTGCGCGGCGAGGCCGGTGTAGCGCTCCGCCGCGCCGAACAACGCTTCGAACCGTCCGAGCGCACGGGCGCGGGTGAGCACCGCGGCCTGGCGCTGGTCGTGGTCCCGGCGCACCAACGCGCGCAGTTCGGCCACCCGGGTCTCGTCGAGACCATCCGCGGCCACACTCAGCAGACTGTCCACAGTGTCCAGTACCGTGTCCGGCCGGATCGCCGGGTCGTGGACGGTGGTGACGATCATCGTGTCCGGGGCGAGCGCGTCGAACGCGCCGAAGAAGCCGCACGAAGCGTCACTGGCCGCCACGGCGTCCGAAGTGGACAGTTTGGGCCCGAGGAAGTGTTTGAGGTACCGGGCGAGGACGAGGTGCGCGAAGTACTGCGGCGTCAGCGGATCGGGCAGCCGGTAGCCGAGGGCGAGCGCCGGACGGCTGACCCGCGCGTCGTGGCGAATGGCGGTGCTGTCCGCGGCCAAGGCGGGTTCCGCGAGCTGGGGCGCGGGTGGCGCCGGGCGGGCCGTGATGCCGCCGAACCACGTGGCGATCTGGTCGAGGGCGCGGTCCGGTTCGACGTTCCCGGCCACCGCGAGCACCGCGTTGGCCGGCGCGTAGTGCCGGTGGAAGAACTCGTGGCAGTCGGCGGCGGTGATCCCGGTCAGCGCGCCGGTGTCACCGTAACCGTCGTGGGCGTTGGCGAAACTCCGATACAGCAGCGGGGCCAGCCCCGGCCACGGGAAACCGCCGTAGGGCCGTGAGCGGGCCTGGCGGATCTCCATGCCGATCCCGGCGAGCTGGCGGCGCAGCCCGCGTTCGGTGAACTTCGGCGCGCGCATCCGGTCCGCTTCGAGGAAGCACAGCAGCTCGAAGTACTCGCCCGCCACGCTCTGGAAGTACTGTGTGTAGTCCTGATGCGTCCGGGCGTCGACCGCTCCCCCGAGCGCACGGACGCGCTGCCCGTGCAGCAGCGGCTCGACGTTCTCGCTGCCCTCGAACATCAGGTGTTCGAGCAGGTGCGCGAACCCGGCCGTGTGCTCCGGCTCGCCGCGGAAACCGACGCGGTAGCTGACGCTCAGCGCCACGTCGCCGGCCGCGGGATCAGGCGCGATTACGACCGTGAGCCCGTTGCCCAGCACGGTGCGAACGACGGCGGAAGCCGACCGCTCCAGCGTTTTCCCGGTACTCATGGACCATGACCTCGCCGAGTGGGATGTGTCGTCGGATGGGACGCGGTGGCTGGTGCCCGGCCGCGGGGCACGGGCACCAGCCGGCGGACTCAGTGCTTCGAGTCGCCCGAGACCACGAGGCCGGTGCCCGCGATGATCAGGCCAAGGCACCACGGGGTGCTGGCCGGCGCCTCGGTGGCGGCGGAGACCTGCAGTTCGGCGGCGTCGGTGTAGGCACCGAAACCGTTCATCAGTTCACGCGTTTCCATATCTTTTCCTCTGTATTTCGGACACGGTTCACCGGACTTCCCCGGTGAAACTCGGAATAATTTCGACGATGCGAAGGACGCGCAATCAGGTCAGCGTCGCACCAATGAATCCGGCCGCGATGAGACCGGCACCGACTCCACCCCAGAAATCGTCATCACTCGGCGCGCTCACGGTTTCCAGTTCCTGGAACGAGAGATCGAGTTCTTCCACGCTATCCACCCCCTTTCAGCGTTCGGCGAAGCCTAGGCATGCCGTTCGACCAGCGACAATACGCCGAAAGTCGTTACCGGTTGCCAAGGGGTAAATCGCACGGTTGAAGCGTGCGTCAATCGAACGATTGACGTCACGGAGCGCGCCAATCTGTGTACCACGCTCACCCGTTTCGTAATCAGTGATCGGCGTCACATTCGCTTGAGCAGCCGCCACTACTCCGGGTTACCGTCGCTTTGTTCTTTCCGGCCGTGCGGATAAGGCCAGCAACCAGGGGGATAGTCATGGGCAGTACTGAAAGGCACCTTTCCGACGCCAGGAAAAGCCATCGGCTGATCAGTGAAGCATTGATTCGCTGGATTTCCGGTCATCAGCCCGCGGCTGAGCACCGGGTCTGGTTTCTCGAATCCGCCGCACACGCCGGGACGATTCTGGACGATTTCGCCGAGCCTGGCGACGTGGTGTTCGCGCCGTCCGGCGCCGACCCGCGGGCGATCGGTTACGACGGCTCCCTTGCCGAACCCGGCGACGAAATCGTCATCGGCGACGAGATCTTCGTGCACACCCAGGACTACCTGTCGATCGCCTATCAGGCCGTGGCGGGCCCGACTGTCGTGCGGGTGACCGGGCCACACGACTTCGAGGTCTTCCTGGAGGACGCCGAGCTGGCCCGGCGGGAGGGTGTGTTCGCCGAGCAGCTCGTGCATCCGTCGGTCGTGCTCGCCGACCAGTGCGCGCTCGGCCTCCCCCGCGCCTCGCCGACGCTGGACCGGGTGCACGTCACGGAGACCGGCGAGTTCCGCGCGGGACCGTCCGGCCCGGTGATCGGCTCCATCGATGCGCCGCCGCGGACGTGGGATTCCCTTGACACACAAGGAAAGAAAGCACTGGCGGCGGTTCTGGACGCCACGCTGACCGACGAGGCACACGCCGCACGGCCGTGGCTGGCGCGCTACCTGACCACGCTCGACGCGCTGCGCTCGCTGCGCCGGGGCGACACTCGTTCGTACCGAGTCTCCGGGTTCGGCGGACGACTGGTCGACGGGTTGCCACTCGACTTGCCCGAGGACGCCACCGCGCCACTCCTGCTCTGGGCCGAGGACCGGACGCTGCTCTACCAGCCGGGCGACAGCCGCTGGTTCGAGGTCGGCAAGGACGCCGCCCGGCTCGTCGAGCTGCTCTCGGTCAGCAATGGCGACGTGGCCGCCGCGGCACGGCGCGCGGTCGAGCACCTCGGGCTGACCGCCGACGTGGCCACCGAAGCGCTCACCGGCCTCACGACGCGGCTGACCACCCCACGCACACCGGTCACGACGTCATGACGGCCACGACGATCACCGCGCCGGGTACCGCCGGACAGCTCGCCCGGATCTACGGCACCGGGCTGGCGGCACTGCCGCTGTACGGGCCGGAAGGGTCCGTCGAGTACGACCGGCTGAGCCGCGGCGACACCCAGGAAATCGGCGAACTGCTGCGCGCCGCCCGGCAGGTCACCGGCCCTGTCCTCGACCTCGCCTGCGGCTCCGGCCGGCTGACCCTGCCGCTGCTCGCGCGCGGTCACGACGTCTGGGCGGCCGACTCCTCTCCCGTCATGCTGCGGCTGCTGACCGAACGGCACGCCGAGCAGCCGCACGCACGGGGAACACTCAAGACCATCGAAGCCGATATGTCCACTATGGACTTCGAAGCCACCTTTGGGCTGGTCGTGCTCGGCACGTCCTCGGTGTGCCTGCTCGACGAAGCGAGCCGCGCGGCGCTGTTCTCGCGTGTGCGGCAGTCGCTCGCACCCGGCGGACGGTTCCTCGTGTCCACCATGGACTTCGGACCGGAACTGCTGACCGCGCGATCGGCCGAGCGCGTCAGCATGGTCACGTACGCCGACGAGCCCGGCGACACGGTGATCACGCTGTTCCAGCACTTCGACGCGCCGCGCGGAATCCGCACCACGAGTCTCCTCCGCGAGCGTGTCCACAACGGACAGACGACGGATCGGACGCTGTTCGTCAGCGAGGTGTACCTCGTGGACTCCGCACGGCTGACCGCCGAACTGGCCGATGCGGGCCTGCGCGTCATCGACCGGAAGGAAGGCGCGGATCTGCTGCGGGCGACCCCGGGCGCGGCCCAGCCCGGGCAGTATCCGGTGCTGCTGACCTGCGAGGCGTGCACATGAACCGGTATCCGTTGTGGGAATCCTTCGTGCCGCCGAGCGAGTACGGCCGGGCCGACCGGCACGCCGTGGCCGCCGAGGGTGTCCGGGTCCGGTTCGCCGACGGCCGGTGGGCGCTGTGCGCCACCAGCGGGCTGTGGAACGTCAACCTCGGCTACGGCAACCCGGCGATCACCGGCGCCGTCGCGGACGCGCTCAGCGGCGCGTCGTACCTTTCGCTGTTTCGCGCCGGGCACGAACCCGCGGTTCGCGCGGCCACGGCGTTGCTGGAGGTGTGCGGCCCCGAGACGTTCGGCCGCGTGCTGTTCTCCACCTCCGGCGGCGCCGCGAACGACGTCATGATGAAGCTCGTCCGGCACTACCAGGCGCTACTCGGTGGACCGCGGCGCCGCGTCGTCGTAGGGCTCAAGGGCAGCTACCACGGGCTCACCTACGGCAGTTTCGGGCTCACCGGCGAGGATCTCGGCCAGTCCGGTTACGGTGTCGACCAGCGCGCGGTGCGGCACGTCTCCCCTCACGACGAAACCGAACTCGCGGCGCTGCTGGCCCGTGAAGGACACCGGGTCGCGGCCGTGGTCGTCGAGCCGGTCCTCGGCTCGGGAGCCCATCCGCTCGGCGAACGGCTGCTCGCCGCGCTCGGCGAGTTGCGCCGCGAGCACGGATTTCTCCTGGTGGCTGACGAGGTGGCGACCGGTTTCGGCCGCACGGGCCGGTTTTTCGCGTCCGAGGCCTGGCCCACGCGGCCCGACGTGCTGATCACCTCGAAGGGACTGACCAACGGCACCTGCGCGGCCTCGGCCGTGGTGGTCTCCCACGAGATCTGCCAGGCCTTCGAAGACGCCGACGCGACCCTGGTGCACGGCGAGACCCAGGCAGGCACGCCGCCGACCTGTGCCGCGATCGAAGCGACCATCGCCGAGATGCGACGGCTCGACGCGTGCACGCGGGCAGCACGGCTTGGCACGCTCTTGGACGGAACACTGGCCCGTCTCGCGGAGCACCCGCTGGTGTCCGGCAGCGACGGCGTCGGATGCTTCCGCTCGCTCACCCTCACCGACCCGGCGCCGGAGAGGGTTCGCGCCGTGGTGACCGAGGCGCGGCACGCCGGTGTCCTCGTGCAGCCGGGGCCGGGCGCGATCCAGCTCGTCCCCGCGCTGACCTACACCGACGCCGACCTCGACGAGCTGGAGGAGCGCCTGCGCATCGGACTCGACGCGGCGGCGGACCGGGCGGCCGCATGACCGCCACCGTCCGCCGGGCTGCCCCGGTCCTGCACGCCGGGCCGGAGGCGTGGCCGTCCGCCGTCGCCGAACTCGCGCGGCCGCGTCGCTGCCTGGTCGTGGTGGACTCCGGATTCGCCGACGCCGCACCGGATCTGCGCGACCTCGTGGCGGTGCTCGGCGTCTCCCCCGGATCCCTCGTGCGCCTGCGCGCGACAGACGACGACGCCGCGTCGATCGCGGATCTCACCCACGTGCTCACCGCCGAGGCGCCGTCGACGGTTGTCGCCTTCGGCGGCGGCAGCGTCCTCGACCGGGTCAAACTCGCGTGTCTCGGTCACGCCGACCCGCCCGCTCTCGAAGCCGTCGCTGTCCGCGGACGTCGCGCGGGGGTCGTGTCCCTGCCTGCCACGACAGCGCGGAAACCCTTGCCACGACGGGTGTTCGTGCCGACCACGATCGGCACCGGAACCGAGGTCAGCCAGGTCGCGTGCACGACGCTGTCGGACCGCAAGCGGCTGATCACCGGTGCCGCGCTGCGACCGGACCTGGCGGTGCTGGACCCGCGGTTCACCGCGACCCTGCCGTCGCGCCTGCTTCGCGAAGGCGTTTTCGAGGCTCTCCTGCGCGTGATCGGCCCGGTCATCGGCGACGACCGGCCCGACGAACTCGGCGACGCGGAAGCCGAGACGCTGACCACCCGGCTGATGCTCGTGGGCGAGCGGCTGGCGCGAGGCGAAACGGGACCGGACACCCGGCTTGCCGCCGCGACGCTCGGCGCGATCACGCACACCGGCTGGGCGCTGGCCCGGCGGGAGCCGTTCTCGGCGAAACACTGGTACCTGGCCAACGAACTCGCATCGGTGCTGGGCACCGGCAAGATCGCCGCGACCGCGAGCGTCCTGCCGCCGATATGGGCTCGCATCGCCTCCGGAAACCGGCGTTACGGCCACTGCGAACGACTCGCCGAGATCTGGCACTGGATCACCCGCACCGTTCCCGGCCTGGGCGACGACCCTGTCGAGGGGGTCGCCGAACTGGTGCGCCGCTGGGGAATCGAAACCGCCGTCGTCCCGGGCGAAGCGTGCGCGCGAGCCGCGGCCAACGCCGTCGAGAGCTGGGGCGGCCCGCTGCCGATGCTGGCCGGGCTGCCGGTGACCGAACTCGAGGCCCTGTATCGCGAAGCCGCCAGGGAGGTGTCGCCGTGCTCGACGTGATGGCCACTTTGGACCCCGCACGCGGGCTGACCTCCGGCTGGAAGGTCGCCAAGCCGTCCCCGCCCGACCATCCACTGTGGAGTATCGCGGTGGACATCGGCGGGCTCGGCGCGCGCGGTGCCGCCGAGGCGGAGTACCCGCTGCACCTGGTCGGCGCGTGCGGGGCCAGCCGGACCGACGCCACGGTGCGTGCCGCGGGCGAGGCGGTCGAGCGGTATGCGTTGCTGCCCCGTCGCGCGGGCGGTCCCCGCCGCCGTGTCGGCACCACGGCCGCACCGGACACGCTCGACTTCGCCGCGGAGTCGCTGGGCGATCCTTCCGCCGCCGGTGAGCCGATGACCTGGTACGAGGGCCGCTGGCTGGGCTCCGGCGAACCGGTGTGGCTGCCCGCCGGTCTGGTCGACTACCCGGCGTCCACCCGGTGGTTCGACCCGACACCGTCCGGCGCCGCGGCGGGCGGTGACCTGGATTTCGCACTGCGTGGCGCGTTACTGGAGACGATCGAGCGGGACGCGGTCGCCGTCGCCTGGGCCGCCGAAGCCGGGCTGACCGCGCTCGATCCGGATGCCGAACTCGCGGCGGCACCGCGGACCCAGCCGTGGCGTCAGATCAGTGCACTGTGGACTTCCACGTGCGAAGCCGGGCTGACGGTAAATCTGGTCGAGGTCACGACCGGGCTACCGGGTGTCCACTGTGTACTCGCCGCCGTGGTCGACCGCACCCGCGGCCGGACGCTGGCCGCGGTCGGCGTCAAGGCACATCCCGACTGGGGCCGCGCGATCCTGATCGCGCTGCAGGAGGCGCTCCAGGTCCGTGCCGCGCTGCTCGGGATCGCGGACACGATCGGCGGTGCCCCGGTGCACGCGGTCCGCGACGACATCGACCGCGCCCGGCTGTGGCTGAGCGAACCCGCCGTCGCGGAACTGGAGCGACGGCTGCGTGACCTGCCCGTGCGCACCGCCCGGATCCGCGACGTCCCGGCGGCTCCGGTGTCGCCGGAAACCCTGGTGCGCGGGATGATCGCCGACGGTGCCCGGCCCGCCGCCGTCGAGCTGACCGGGCGTCTCCCCGAGGCCCACCGGGCGATGGGCTGGCGGGTGGTCAAGGTGATCGCGCCGGGCTATCAGCCGCTGCGCATGGACGAGACGACGTCGTTCGGGTGGCGTCATGACCGGATCGACGCCGTACGCCGCCGCCACGGCCTGACCACGGGAATCCACGCCACGTTCCCGCACCCGCTGATCTGATGGGCACGCCGATCGAGGCCGCACCGCACCTCGCGCCCGGGGTCGTGGTGCACCGGCCGATCACCGACGCGGGCGCGTGGATCGTCGAGCGGCCGGGCACGAACCCGCTGCGCGTGGGCGCCGACGCGGGCAGGCTGCTGAGCGCGCTCGACGGCGTCCGGGGCAGTGACGAACTCGCCACCCAGCTGGGTACGAAGTGGACCGATGAGCTGGTCCGGGGCGCGCTCGCGAAGTTCGGCGAACTGGGTCTGCTCGGCACGGACCGGAACGCCGTGGCGCCCCGCGAACGCCGTGTCGTCCTGCTTCCGCCCGCGGCGGTGCAGCTACGGCTGATCCGCGCCACCCGGGTGCTGGATCCCTTGCGGGGCCTGCTTTCCCGGCTCTCCGGCCGCGCCGTGGTGACGACCGCCGCGGTGCTGGGCGCGGCCGGGCTGCTCGCGCTGGCACTGCAACCGGACGTCGTCGTGAGTGCGGTCGCCGCGCCGATGACGTTGCCCGCGTTCGGCTGGATCTGGATCGGGCTCGTCGCCACCACCGTGGTCCACGAGCTGTGTCACGGCGCGACGCTGACCCACCACGGCGGCCGGCCCGGCTGGCTCGGCGTCATGCTGTTCTACCTGACGCCCGCGTGTTTCTGCGAGGTCACCGACGGCTGGCGGCTGCCGCGTCCCCGGCAGCGGGTGGCGATCGCGCTGGCCGGGGTGAGCGCGCAGGCGGTCATCGGCGGCGTCGCGGCGGCGATCGCGTTGCCGCTGCCGCCGGGCGACACGCGCACGACCGTGGTCGGTTTCGCGCTGGCCTGCTATTTCATCGGCGTCCTGAACCTGGTGCCGTTCATCAAGCTCGACGGCTACCTGGCGCTGATGGCCGCCGTGGACGTCCCGCACCTGCGGGACAAGGCGATCCGCGACGCGCGGGGCTGGTGGTCGCGGCGGCTCTTCGGCGTCGCGGCCGAACGGCAGCTGCCGCACCTGCGCTGGGCCGTGCCCTACGGCATGCTCTGCGCGGCGTTCCCGGTGGTGATCCTGACCGCGGCGCTGACGCGGTGGACGAACGTGATGCTGGCGGCCGGGTTCGCCGGCGCGATCGTGGTGTGCCTGCTCGCCGTGTACCTCGCTTATCGTTTGCTGGCCACGGTTTTCGGAGTGCTCGCCGACGCGCGGCGTGGCGGCGCGTCGTGGTTCCGGCTGGCCGCGGTGGTGGTGACCGGCGCCGCCGCGCTCGTCGCCGTCGCGACCCTGGTGCACGTGCCCTACCGAATTCCGGCCGGGTACGTCGCCGACGCCGCCGGAATCCGGCTGGTGCTGCCGTCCGGAACCGACGTGACGGAGCTGAGGCCCGGCCAACGCGTCGTGCTGGAACGCGGTGGCCTGTTCTTCACCACGACGCTGGGCACGGCCGAGATCGGCGCGGGTACCGCGACCCCGGCGGAGGTCCCCGTCTCGGCGCTGCTGCCGCTGCGCTCGGACATTCCCGGCCACGCCCTCACCCTCCCCCTGTCCACAGTGGACGCCGGTGGGCTGCCAGAGAGATCCGGGCTCGCCCACGTGGAGACCGGGTCCGTATCGCTCGGCACGTGGGCGGGCCGCCGCTACCTCCGGCCCGTGCTGGCCCCCCTCTTCGGTTAGGAGAACAACCCCCACCATGAACGAGATCGTCCGGTTCGACCGGTTCACCAAGCGCTACGGGCGCACGACCGCGGTCTCCGACCTGAGCTTCACTGTCCAATCAGGACGTGTCGTCGGCCTCCTCGGCCCCAACGGAGCGGGCAAGAGCACGTCGCTGCGTGGGTTGCTGGGCCTGCTGCGCCCGACGTCGGGAACAGCCACCGTGTTCGGCACCTCGTTCGCCGGGCTGGCCGCCCCCGCGCGGCGGATCGGCGTGCACATGGACGGCGTCGGCTTCGAAACCGGGATGACCGCGGCCAAGCATCTGCGGATCTGCGCGGCCGCGGCCGGTGTGCCGGACAGGCGGGTGGACGAGGTGCTGGCCAAGGTCGGCCTCGACTCGGTCGGCGGCAGGCGCGTCGGGAAGTTCTCCACCGGTATGAAGCAGCGGCTCGGCCTGGCCACCGCGCTGATCGGCGACCCGGAACTCCTCGTCCTCGACGAACCCGCCAACGGCCTCGACCCCGAAGGCGTGCGCTGGCTGCGCCGGTTCCTGCGGTCCTTCGCCGACGACGGCGGCACCGTGCTGCTGTCCAGTCACCAGCTCGCCGAGGTCGCCCAGACCATCGACGAGGTCGTCATCATCCGCGGCGGCACGATCTTCGCCGGGACGCTCGACGAACTCACCGGCCACGGACAGCACAACCTCGAGGACCGGTTCTTCGAGCTCGTGGACGCGGGGGTGCCCGGTGCGTGACGCGGTCCGCAGTGAAATCCTCAAGGCACGCAGCGGGTTCTGGATGCTGGCGGTGTTCGCCTACGCGCTCCTGATGCCCGCGCTGCTGCTGGCCAACGCGCCGAAGTCCACAGTGGACGTCAAGGCCGTCGACGCTGCCACCGGCACGCACCTGCTGCTCGGTTTCCTCGCGGCCTGCCCGGTCGCGGCGATGTTCCTCGGCTGCTGGCTGGTGACCCGCGAGTACTACTACAAGTCGGTGGTGCGGACCGTGCTGGCCAACCGGCGCGCCGACGTGTACCTCGGGAAACTGGTCGCGGGCGCCGCCGGCGGGCTCGCCGTCGGGATCGTCGGCGCGGCAGGCTGGGCGGTGATCGTCACCCTCGTGCTGCGTGCCGACACCCGCTCGTTCGCCATGGACGCCAGGACGTGGCAGATGCTCGCGGGCTGCGTCGCCGCGTGCACCCTGGCCGGGCCGTGGGGCGTCGCGGTCGGCTGGATCGTGCCGAACTACTACGTCGGCACCGGCATCGCGATCCTGCTGCCGCTCGGCGTGGAACTGCCGCTGCTGCTCAACTATCCGGACGTGGCGCGGTTCCTGCCCGCGACCGCGCTGGCCGGGATCATCCGGACCCCGATCGACGGCGTCCTCCCGCCCGCGCTCGGCTTCCTGGTGTACCTGCCGGTGCTGGCCGCGGCGTCGTGGCTCGGCTGGGTGCTGTTCCGGCGCCGGGAGGTGCGATGAGCGACGCTTGCGAGCGAATCATCGATGTCATGCGCCAAGAAGGATTCAACACGGAGGCCGGCGTGAGCAACAATCGCGCAGCCACTCGCGACGGCCGACCGGGTGCGGGTGTCCCGCGAAACACAGTCTCGCGAAGCGAGGCGATCGCATGAGCGGCGTGCTGCGTGCCGAATGGCTGCGGCTGCGTGGCGACTACGTCCTGCTCGGCTGCCTCGGCTTCGTGACGTTCACCGCTGTCGCGAGCGTCGTCCAGTCCTCCGGCGGCGGTGACCCTCACCAGCGGATCGCCGCCGCCGGGATCCAGACCGCCGTCATGGCCGCGCTGTACGGCGCGATCCGGTTCGCGCTGGAACACCGCGACGGCGTCTTCGCCCGCTGCGTCCTGCTGAACCGCCGCGCGCACGTCCTGCGCGCGAAGGTCGCGACCTCCGCGGCGGGCGGCGCCGTCATCGGCCTGTACGGCACCGTCCTTGCCGTGCTCACCTCTCGATCCACAGTGGACACCACGCTGCTGTGGACAACGCTGGGCACCATGGGGGCGTCGGCGTTCGCCGCGCCTTGGGGGCTGCTGGTCGGTTCACTGGTGCGGCACTACGTCCTCGCGCCGCTGGCCGCGCTGGTCTCCCTGCTCGCCGCGATCCCCGCACTGAGCGCGGCACCGGCGATCGGCCGCCTGCTCCCGCTGGGCGGCCAGCTTTCCCTGGCCTACGCCGGAACGTCGCCACCGCTTCCCGCCCCGGCGGCGCTCGCGGTACTCGCGGGCTGGCTCCTGGTGCTCACGGTGGTCGCCGAGCGCGTCCTGAACACCCGCGACGTCCTCTGAGCCCGGATCGTGCGAGCCATCCGTGAATTGTTCGGCGGTTCGCCGTCCTTGACACGCCTTGCACAACCTCGAAAATTTGTTGGGTTCGACTTGGTTTCCCTACGCCGGATGACTTGATCGCAATAAGCGAATCCTGCTATACCCGGCCGGTCGCTTGGGCCATTCGATGGACCTGCCCGGAGAGGTCGATCACAGTTCCCGCCCGGCCACCGTGGCTCTGTGGAATCTTCTCGTCGTCGTTATCGGAGTAACCCGACGAAAAATCCAACCCACGAAAGGGAAACCTGTGCACAGGTGGTTTCTCAGAGCGGCGGTCGCCATCGCGGTCCTGCTGGGCATGGCGCCCGTCATGGCGGTGACGGCACAAACCGCATCCGCCGCCGAATCGCCGATCGCGCCGCCGCTGCGGCACGGTGTCGCGTCCCGGACCTGGACCGTTCCGCACTACATCGCGGCATGGGAACGGTTTCACGATCGCCGGATGACCGCCGGCGAGCGTCACGACCTCGCTCGCGGATGTATCGGGGTCACCGTGGTGAACCTCGATCGCGAGGATGTCGGAAACCCACCCCTGTATCTGTCGTTCGGCAGGCTCGAAACCGCCGAGCGGGTACGGGACGCCTTGAACGAGATCGTCCAAAAGCATCCCAGCCCGAGGCAATACGACGATGCGGTGCGTGCGAACCCGCTGTTGAACCGGCTCGAGAACGTGGCCAAGGCCTTGCCCCGCTGGATCAGCACGGCCAAACTGAAGGCCGTGATCTTCTCGAAGCGGTTCTACTCCAAGCAGAACCCCCAATGGTCGGATGAGCACGCCAGGAAGGTGTACCGGCCGGATCCGGCTACCGATCAGGTCGACATGAGCACCTACCGGTACCGCGCGAAGCCCGGCTACGTCAATTTCGACTACGGATGGTTCGACCAGCAGACCGGCTCGTGGTGGCACGCCAACCACTCCGAGCCGGGAATGGAGGTCTACCAGAGCACGTTGAAGCATTATTCGAGGCCGCTGCTCGACTTCGACGAGCAGGTTTTCAGCGTGGCCTTCGCCGGAACAGACTGATGGCAGGCGACGACCGGGCCGGACAGGCGGTCACCCTGCGGGGAACCGCGGGCAACGCGCACGCGGGGGCGGTACTCGTCCGAGATCAGGAGCCACCGATCTACGTCGACGGGCTCACGGACTGGGGTGACCTCGCCGGCCAGGAAGTCGTCGTGACCGGAGTGCTCGTGCTCAGGTGGCTCACGCCGGAGCCGGCCACCCAGGGAGTCGTCAGCCACGGTGTTTCCGGCGCTGTCCGAATACTCCACGACGCGGTCTGGCGCAGGGCCACCACGCACGATTAGCCGGCCGCGGTCCCGTCAGGACTCGGGCGTGTCGTGACGGGACCGCCTGCCGAATTCATTCCACCGGCTCGCCGTGCTTTCCACTGAAGTGAAGAACTTTTCATCTTCGGCGGCTACATCGTTTGATTGAAGAGTGCCCGACTTTCGGATTGTCCTGCCGGCCGAAATGTGGCGTAGCCGGCAAAGCACGTGTCAGGGTGTCCGGATGCGTAGCAGGCACGAGATGGTCCACCGGCTGGGAATTTCCGGGCGGGGAGCTGGAGGAACTGTGGTGAGGAAGCTGACCGTGCTCCCCGTCGTCGCGGCGGTGGTGGGCGCGATGGTCGCCGGCGCGGCTCCGGCACTGGCGGACGCGCCCGTCAAAGCGCCCGGACAGCCGGTCGTGCCGAAGCGGTTCCTGGAGCAGAAGATCGACTGGAAACCCGGGTTCAAACCGGGCGAGATTCCCGACGCCCTCAAGGGAAAGCCCGGCGTCGAGCGCTACGAGGTCGGGACGATGACCGTACCGCAGAACTGGCACCACCCCGATGACGGGAAGACGATCACGGTCGCGGTGAGCCGGATCCGCAACGACAAGGGCGCCCCTCGCGGCAGCCTGGTGATCAACCCCGGTGGCCCCGGCGAACCGGGCCTGACCATGCCGCTGGTTTTCGGCAAGAACCAGCGCACCCGGATGCTGGACAGCTTCGAGCTCGTCAGCTTCGACCCGCGCGGTGTCGGGAAGAGCACCCACGTGAGTTGCGGAGGCGCCCTGGACAACGGCGCCGAGCTGGACCCGCGGGACCGGCGCCCGGCCAACATCAAGGCGATCCAGGACGCCAACGAGCAGAACCAGCGCGACTGCCAGCGTGCCGAGGGCGAACTCGGCACCACGATCACCACCGAGCAGACCGACGACGACGTCGACCTGCTGCGCGCGCTGCTGGGCCGGGAGAAGATCAGCTGGCTCGGGTGGTCGGCGGGAACCTGGATGGGCGCGCACTACGCGACCCAGTTCCCCGCGCGGGTGGACAAGTTCGTGCTCGACGCCAACACGAATTTCACCACCGATCTCGACACCTCGTGGAGCACGCAGCCGATGGGGTTCCAGCGGCGGTTCGACGTGGAGTTCCGGCCGTGGGCGGCGAAGTACGACAACGTGTTCCACCTCGGGACGACGCCGGCCGCGATCACCGCCGCGTACGAATCGATGCGTGCCGCGCTGGCCGCGAAACCGATCGACGACCCCGAACTGGGCAAGCTCGGGGCGGTCGACCTGGACAGCCTGATCACGCTCAACCTGTACTCCGCGGACAAGCAGTTCGTGAAGCTGGGCAAGGCCCTCGGTTCACTGAAGAAGGCCCTCGACAGCCGCGGCGGTGACGGGATCCAGAGCAAGCAACAACTGCGGGCCGATCTCGACGCGGCGCGCAAACCCGCCGATGACGCGAAGGAGAAGGAAGCGGAGAGCACGGTGTTCAACACCATCATGTGCAACGACACCGCTTGGCACGGCACGCGCGCGTCACGCCTCATCGAATCCACCGCGCTGGGCCTGCGTTACCCGTTGATGGGCTGGAGCTGGGTCGGCCAGATCTGCGACACCTGGAAACAGCCCGCCGACATCGCCCTGCCTGCCCCGACGGGCAAGGGGCTCCCGCCGATCCTGATGGTGCAGAACCGGCTCGACCCGGCGACGCCGTACGAAGGCGCGGTCGCGGCGCACCGGTCGTTCGAGAACTCGCGGCTGGTGCACATCGACGGCGTCGGCGACCACTGTGTCTACCTCGACGGCGTGCCCGAGATCGACAACCTCGTGGAGAGCTACTACCTCGACGGAGTCACCCCGCCGCGGGACAGCGCCCTCCACGTGCACAAGCCGCTCCCCGTGCCGACCGCCGACGGCAAGGCCGACGCCGACCGGGCGAAGGCGGCCAGTAACCCGTCGGTGGACAGCCGTCAGCTGACCGCCGAAGCCACCGGAAAGCTCAACCTCTGACCCGTTCCGCACCGAACCTCCGCGGTGGGTGGCGTCGAACGGCCGCCACCTACCGCGGATCGTCCTGCATCGCTTTCCTGGCAGTCGTTTCCCTCACGGCAGCCAGGTAGGTGACGCGGAGAGCGCCGGTGGTGGGTTCGCGGTCGATGAGCACGTTGACGCCGTAGACCGACTCGATCAGCTCGGCGGTCAGCACGGTCCCGGGGGTTCCCGCGTCGACCACCTGTCCGTGATCGAGGATGACGACGTGGTCGCAGTAGCGGGCGGCCAGGTTGAGGTCGTGCAGCGCGACGACGCAGGTGACATCCAGCGTTCCCAGCAGATCGAGGAGTTCGAGCTGGTGCCGGATGTCGAGGTGGTTCGTGGGTTCGTCGAGGAGGATTTCGCGGGGCTCCTGGGCGAGGGCGCGGGCGAGCTGGGTGCGCTGTTTCTCGCCTCCGGAGAGGGTGTGCCAGCTCCGGTGTTGTTTGTCGGCGACGTCGACCCGTTCCAGCGCCGCGTCGACGATCCGCCGGTCGTGGTCGGTCAGTGCGTCGAAGCGTCCCCGGAAAGGTGTGCGGCCGAGTTCCACGACCTGGCGGACGCTGACGTGGTTGTGGGCGGTCACGTCCTGTTCGACGACGGCGAGCCGCCGGGCGAGCGCACGGCGGCCGAGGTCACGCAGGCTGGTGTCGTCATATCGGACGGTTCCGGTGTCCGGGCCGCGCAATCCGGCGAGCAGGCGCAGCAGGGTGGATTTCCCTGAGCCGTTGGGGCCGAGGAGCCCGACGATCTTCCCATCGTGGGCCGCCATCTCGATGTTGTCCAGCAGCCGATGCCCCTTGACCGACCAGGAGAGTTCGGAGGCGGTGATGCGACCCATCAGGACCCCAGCCGCTTCAGGACCAGTGCGAAGGCGGGTGCGCCGAGCAGTGCGGTGATGACGCCCGCGGGCAGTTCGTGTGGCGAGAACGCGGTGCGCGCGAACGTGTCCACCCAGACAAGGAAAATGGCACCGGTGATCGCGGCAAGGGGAAGCAGCGAGCGGTGCATCGGGCTCGCCAGGATGCGGACGACGTGCGGGATCAGCAACCCGATGAACCCGATCGCGCCCGAGGCCGCCACGGCGGCCGCCGTGATGACCGAGGTCAGCACCATCAGCCAGACGCGCGCCGCGGTGACATTGATCCCCAGTGCGGCGGCGGAGTCCCAGCCGAACGTGAAGGCGTCGAGGGCGGGCGCGAAGAACAGGATGGCAAGCACCCCGATCAGGATGATCACGCCGGTGACGGTCACCCCCTCCCACCGGGCGCCCGCGAGGGTGCCGAGCAGCCAGTAGGTGAAGCCGCGGGTGGAGTTCGCGTCCCCGCTGACCATGAGGATGACCGAGGTGACCGCGGCGAAGAACTGGGACACGAGCACGCCGGTGAGCACCACGCGGGAGGGGCTGGCGACGCGGCCCCCGCCGAGCAGGACCAGCAACACGGCGAAGGAGACCAGGCCGCCGAGGAAGGCCCCTGTCGAGAGGGAGATGCTCCCGCCGATGCCCAGCAGGAGGACGGCCACCGCGCCGGTCGAGGCGCCGGAGGACACGCCCAGGAGGTAAGGGTCGGCCAGCGAGTTCCTGGTGACCGCTTGCAGCACCGCGCCGGAGACCGCCAGTGCCGTGCCCACGACGGCGGCCAGCAGCACCCGCGGAAAGCGCGACTCCCAGATCAGGGCGTCCAGCAGCTTCGGCAGTGGCGGAGTGGGGGCGATCCCGCCCAGGCCGACATGCCTCAGGATCGTGGAGACGACGTCAAGGAGACCGATGTTCGCGCTCCCGAGCAGGGACGCCGCGACGACCGACACCAGCAGCCCGGCCGTGGCCACGAAGAAGAGCGCCACGGTCGAGGCGCGCCGCGGGCGCACCGGAGCCGTCTCGCCACCGGTGCCCGGATTCTTGGCGCGCCCGACAGTCCTTTTTGAACTCGTCGTCATGGCAGTAAGCCGTTCATCGGATCTTGTTCAGGCCTTCGACGAGCGCGGGAACCATGTACGCGCTGCCGTAGCCGGGATCCATGTGAGCCCCCGGGACGGTGATGAACCGATCGGCGGCCACCGCACCGAGCTTGCTGGTCAGGGGGTCCTTCTTGAGCAGGTCGATCTTCTCCCGCGCGGTGTCGTTGGGTTCGCCGCGGGTCAGGTCGCCCAGGATGATGACGTCGGGATTCCTTGCGGCGACCGTGTCCCAGCTCACCTCGGCCATCTTGGTCGACAAATCGGCGAAGATGTTCTCGACTCCGACCAGATCGGACACATGCTGCGGCAGACCGCCGGGACCCGCCGCCCACGGAGTGCCACCGTACGTGGAGTAGAACCACATCACCTTCAACGGCTTGTCCCGCTTCTTGACGGCGGCGAGCGCATTGCCGACGACGGCCTGCTGCTCGGCCACCAGCTTCTCCCCCGCGGCCGGCACATCGAGGATCTTGGCCAGCCGGCGGTACTCCTCGTACAGCATCGGGAAACCCGCGCCCGGCACGCTGACGTGCTCGGTGCAGTCGAACTCGGTCACGTAGGTCGGCACGCCCAGGTTGTGCAGCTCCGCGCGATCGCCGGAACGCGCCGCGGTGAGAAAGCTCCCGAACGAGCTGTAAACGAAGTCCGGCTGGGCTTCCAGCAGCTTCTCGTGCTTGATCTCCTGCCCGTGCGCGGACAGGATCGGGATCTTCTTGTACTGCGCGGAGATCTCCTCCGGCGTCGTGAAGATCTCGTACCCCGATCCGGCGATCCGGTCGCCTGCCCCCAGGTGGATGAGGATCTCGGCGGCGGTCTGGTTCAAGGTGACGACTCGCCGCGGCGCGGCCTTGTAGGTCACGTCGGTGCCGCAGTTCTTGATGGTGAACGGGTAGCCCGCCGCCGTTCCCTGTCTGCCCGCGTCGGAAGAACCGGCACCGGCGCAACCCGCGAGCGCGAGCGTCGTTACGGAGAAAAGCACAGTGATAATCGTTTTCGTTTTCACTAACCAGACCTTAGCAGGACGCCTGTGAGTACAGAAGGGACCGCGGTGGAAGCGAATGGATTTCCGCCGGGGCGGGCTGGGCACGTCATCGGTAGTGGACCCGGACGTCGCCACAGCGGTCGAGTCCGACTTCCGCGTCCACGGTGAACACCTCCCGGATGCGCGCGGGCGTCAGCACATCGAGCGGGACACCGGAGGCCGCGACCCTGCCCTGGTCCATCAGCACCAGCCGGTCGCAGAACCGTGCCGCCAGCGCCAGATCGTGCAGAACGATCACCACGGTCTGGTCGGCCGCGGCCAGCAGGCGCAGGAGATCGAGCTGGTGCCGGATGTCGAGGTGGTTCGTGGGTTCGTCGAGCAGGATGGCCGAAGGCTGCTGCGCGAGCGCGCGAGCGATGTGCGTGCGCTGACGCTCCCCGCCGGAGAGGGTTTTCCAGTGCCTGGCACGCAGTTCGGTCAGGCCCATGCGGTCCAGCGCCGCCTCCACCACAGCGTCGTCGCGCTGGTCCCGGCTTCGCCAGTTCGCGCGGAACGGGGTGCGGCCCAGATCCACGACGTCGGCCACGCGAAGGTCGCTCTCGGTCTCCGTGTATTGGTCCACAAAGGCCACACGACGCGCGATGCGCTTGCTGTCCCAGTCCGAGATGTCCGCACCGTCGTACCGGATGGACCCCCGGGCGGGCCTGCGCAGTCCGGCGACACACCGCAGCAGCGAGGACTTGCCGGACCCGTTCGGCCCCACCAGGCCCAGTACTTCGCGGGTGCCGACGCTCAGTGCGACGTCGTCGACAATCCTTTTGCCGGGTACGCCCCAGCTCAGGGATTCCACATCGATTCTCACAGCTCTCCCCGCCTGCGCAGAATGAGAAGGAACAGCGGGACGCCGATCACGGCGGTGATGACGCCGACCGGCGCCTCCCTCGGCGCCAGGGCGACCCGGGCCAGCGCGTCGGTCCACACCAGGAACAGCGCGCCCATGATGGCGGCGAACGGTGTGAGAACCCGGTGCCGGGGGCCGACCATGAACCTGGCGGCGTGCGGAACGATGAGGCCGACGAAGCCGACGGCACCGACCGAGGCGACCGCGACCGAGGTCAGCAGCGCGGTCATGACGAGTGTGCCGATCCGGGTCGCGCGCACGCTGATCCCGAGCGACTCGGCGGTGTCCTCGCCGAACGCGAACGCGTCCAGTGCCTGGGACCGGTTCCAGCAGGCCGCCACTCCGACAGCGCAGGCGATCGCGCAGACGACGACCGAGTCCCAGCGGGCGGAGGTCATCGAGCCCAGCAGCCAGTAGGTGATGGCGCGGGTGGTCTCCGCGTCCGCCGAGGCCATGATGAGCAGTGAGGTCAGCGCGGCGAAGAGCTGGCCGACGACAACGCCGGTCAGCACGATGCGGACCGTCCGCATGCCCCCGCGCAGCAACAGCATCATCAGGCCGAAGGACAGCAACGCGCCCAGCAGCGCCCCGCCGGACAACCCGAGCGCGCTCCCGCCCAGGCCGAGCAGCGTCATGGACACAGCGCCCACCGAGGCACCATTGGACACGCCGAGCAGGTACGGGTCGGCCAGTGCGTTGCCGGTCAGGCCCTGCAACACGGTTCCGGACACGGCCAGCATCGCGCCGATCAGTGCCGCCAGCAGCACCCTGGGGACACGGAGCTGCCAGATCAGCGAGTCGAGCAGCCGAGGCAGCGGCTCCACCGGCAGCCCGAGGCGGGTGCCGACGGCGCGAGCCAGTTCCGACAGGCCGACACCGTTGGCGCCCACGCAGGTGGCGATCCCGACGGACAGCGCCAGCGCGGCCAGGCCGATGACGAACAGCATCCAGGTCGGCATCGCGGTGCGCCGTGTCCCGGCTCCGTCAGTCTTGGGGGGCGGGGCCAGGACACGGTTCTCCGAAGTCGTCAACCCAGCGCCGCCAAACCGTCGTTGATCAGCTTGAGCGCGTGCACGCTGCGCACCGTTGCGTCGAGTTCCGGGCCGGGGACGGTCACGAACCGGCCGGCGCGGACGGCACTCACCTGCGAGAGCACCGAGTTGGCGCGCATCAGCTGGACCTTCTCGTCGGCGGTGTCACCCTGTTCGCCCCGGTCGGGCAAGTTGGCGAGCACGATGATCGACGGGTTGCGGGCGGCGATCTGGTCCCAGCTGACCTCGGGCCAGTTGCTGTCGACGTCGTCGAAGACGTTCGTGACGCCGAGGACGCGGCTCATGTTGGCGGGCATCCCGCTGCCGCCCGCCACATGCGGCGTGCCGTTGTAGACGGAGTACAGGAAGGCCACCGTCGGCTTGGTCCTCCGGGCCGCGCCAGCCTTCTCCGCCTCGGCGATCACCGCGCGCTGCTTGCCGATCAGATCGGCGGCTCGTTCGCGGACGCCGAAGATCGTGCCGAAGTTCTCGTAGTCGCTGAACAGCCGCTCGAACGGGGTTTTGTCCGGCTGGTACTTCGGACAGCCCACCGCGCTCACATAGGACGGTACGCCGAGGGTGGCCAACTCGTCCCGGGTGCCGACCCGTTCACGGGTGAAGCGGCTGGGATACGCACTGGCGACGAAGTCGGGGTCGGCGGCGCGGAGTTGCTCTCCGGTCGGCTCCTTGGGGTTGAGCATCGGGATCGTCGCGTATTCGGCGCGGTACTCCTCCGCCACGGGCCCCGACCGCACGGCGGTCCCCGCGATGTGGTCGCGCAGGCCGAGCGCCAGGAGCGTCTCGGTGGTCTCCTGATCGAGTGCGACGGCGCGCCGCGGCGGCTGATCCACCCGCACCCGCACGCCGCAGTTCTCGACGGCGGTGCCGCCGGCCGTGACGTCCGGTTTCCCCGCGCTACAGCCCGCGGTCACCACCAGGAGGCCGGCCAGGGCGCACAGGCGCAGGCGATGCAACATTGATGACTCCCCAAACAACTGCGAACGATCAACGAACCTGACCCGACGACCGATTTCACCCTTGATAGGTCGCGGTCACATACAACATGGAACCCTCCAGATCCGACGGGTTCAGGTCGATGTTGTCATACATCACGACGTCGCCGAATCCATGCGACGTCAAATAGTACTCCAGCTCCATGGGGAAGAAGAGACGGTAACTCGTCACTTCCTCCTCCGCGGCACCTCCCGGTAGCGACCAGTTCAGGTGCCGGGTAAGGATTTGCCGACGACGGTCGACGGTGAACGAGGCTTCGCCCGTCGCCTTGAAATCCTCTCGCTCAATGGCGAAACTGCTCTTCGCCCCCAGCGCGGACAAGTCACCGACAGGATTGTGCGTACCGAGCACGAGCAGCGCACCGGGATTCGCATGGACCGCGAACGTCTCCATCACCCTCGCGATGTCCGCACACGAGTGCACGTTCTCGATCACCCACCCCAGGCAGGTGATCACATCGAACTTCCGGCCAACCCGGACATCGCGAACGTCGCCCACCTCGAATCGCATGTCCGGGTATTGGTCACGGGCGTAGGCGACCATCCCTTCCAGGTAATCGACGCCGGCGCACTCATAGCCGGCTTCGTTCAGGTAAGCGAGTTTGTAGGCAGTGCCACACCCAAGGTCGAGTACTGAACTCGGCGGCGTTTTCCCGTTCCGGGCCAGCAGCTCGTGAGTCATCCTCGTCAGGCGGATGCCGGTTTCGTCGAACCGATAGATCGAATCGTACAGTTCCGGGCTACGGTAAAGAAATCCGGTGGTGTTCGCGGTTACCGAATCCAAAGTCTGCTCCTTCTTCTGGTGAGGTTCTGGTGCTGCCGGGCCGGAACGCCGCCGTCGGTCAGGAACCCTGCCCGACGAATCCTTCGAGTTGTGAGGCGAGTAGTTCGACGTAGGCGCCGTTGCGAGCGAGGAGTTCCTCGTGGGTTCCGGTTTCGGCGACGCGTCCGTCGGAGATGACGACGATCCGGTCGGCGGTCCGGATGGTGGAGAGCCGGTGGGCGATGACCAGGGTGGTGCGGCCGTGCCGGGCTTCGTCCATCGCCTGGGTGACCGCCTGCTCGCTGGCGGCGTCGAGGTTCGACACCGCCTCGTCCATGACGAGGATCGGCGCGTCCTTCAGCAGGGCCCGCGCGATCGCGATCCGTTGCCGCTGCCCGCCGGACATGAGCGCGCCGAGTTCGCCCGCGACGGTGTCGTATCCGTCCGGCAGCGTCGTGATGAACTCGTGGGCCTGTGCGGCCCGCGCGGCGGCCTCGACCTCGTCGTCGGAGGCATCGGCACGGCCGAGCCGGATGTTGTCGCGCAGGCTGGTGTTGAACAGGAAGGTGTCCTGCGGCACCAACGTCATGAGACGGCGGAGATCCTCCTGGGGGAAATCGCGAACGTCGTGTCCGCCCACGGAAACCGAGCCGGCGGTGACGTCCCAGAACCGCAGCAGCAGGTTGGCGCAGGTCGATTTGCCCGCACCGGAGTGGCCCACCAGCGCGACGGTTTCGCCGGGGCGGATCTCGAAACCGACATCGCGCACGGCGGGCCGCAAGTCGCTCCGATAGGCGAAGGTCACGGCATCGAAGCGGACATGCGGCACGACCGGGCCCGCCGGCGCCTGGCTGACCAGGTCCGAGACCGGAGCCGGCGCGTCGAGCAGCGTGTTGATGCGGTCGGCCGACGACGCGACAATGGACAACTCGCGCGCGACCTCGGTCACCTTCAGCACTGGCAGCATCGCCATCCCGGCGAGCACGACAGCGACAGGGAAGAGCGAGCGGTCGAGTTCGCCCGCGATGACGAGCCGCGCGCCCAGGACGAGCACCGCGAGGATTCCCAGGAGGGCGATGGTGTCGGTGGCGGTGTACTCGATGCCGCTGCGGCGTCCGTGCCCGGACTTCGCTTTGGCCAGCCGGACGCTCTGCTTGCGCAGCAAGCCGAGCCGCTGGGCGTGTGCGCCGAAGTTCACCAGCTCGCGCAGGCCCTGGAAGGTGTCGGTGCTGTCGGCGCTCATCCGGCCGAGGGAGTCGCGCAGTTCGTGTCCATGTCGTTCGGCCTGACGCCGCAACCATGCCGGGACCGAGGCGATCAGCAGCAGAACCGGAACCAGAACGCAGGCGAGTGACCAGTGGAACCAGCACAGCGCGACCGTGGTGGCCACCGGAACGGTCGACGCGACGGCGAGCGGGCTGAGCGTGTGGGCGAAGAACAGCTCGATCTGCTCCACGTCGGAAACGGCGGCCGAGCCGAGATCGCCGGAACGCCGTTCGAGCATGTAACCGGGCGAGAGCCGTTCGAAGGCGTTGAACACCTTGGCCCGGGTGTCGGCCAGTGCGCGGAAGGCGGCGACGTGGGCGTAGGTGCTGTCGGCGATGTTCAGGACGACCAGCGGCACGATCAGGCAGCCGAGCGCGATCAGCCAGCCGGTGAGCTGGCCCGGCGAGGCGCCCGCGGCCGCCCGTGCCACCACATACGCGCCGATCCCGGACGAGGCGAGCAGGAGCAGCTGGTGCAGCACACCGGCCAGATAGGCCACCGTGATGAGCCCGCGATGCGGGCCCAGCAGGGGCATCAGGCTCCTCAGCCTGGCGACCAGTGACCGGCGTGGCACCGGCGCGCCGCCGTGGCCGTCTTCGACGCCGTGGCCGTGCCCATGTCCGTGGGTGTGGATGTCGAGGGTCGAGGTCATTCCGGCGCTCCAGTCTGGGTCGCGACGAGTTCGGCGTAGAGGCCCTTGCGTGCCACGAGATCCGGGTGACTGCCGAACTCGACGATCCGGCCGGAGTCCATCACCACGATCCGGTCGGCGTCGCGCACCGTGGACAGGCGGTGCGCGATGACGATCGTCGTCCGGCCGCGGGTCAGGTCGCCGAGAGCTTGCGTGATCTCCGCTTCGTTGGCGGCGTCGACGCTCGAGGTCGGCTCGTCGAGGACGAGCACGGGAGCGTCCTTGAGCAGCGCACGGGCGATCGCGATGCGCTGACGCTCGCCACCGGACAGTTTCAGGCCGCGTTCACCGACGACCGTCTCGAAGCCTTGGGGCAGGCGGGCGATGAAGTCCGCCGCCTGTGCGGCGGTCACCGCGCGAGCGATCTCCTCTTCGGTGGCATCGGGTTTCGCGAGCAGCAGGTTCTCCCGGACCGTGCCGTGGAACAGGTACGTGTCCTGCGCCACGACGCCGACCAGTGATCGCAGGTCGGCCAGCGGGAACTCGCGGATGTCACGGCCGTCGACACGGACGGAGCCCGCATCGGCGTCGAAGTACCGCATCAGCAACCCGAGCAACGTACTCTTGCCCGCGCCGGAACGGCCCACGATGGCCACCCGCTCACCCGGCGCGACCACCAGGCCGAACCCGTCCAGCGCCGGTGCGCTCCGGGTCGGGTAACTGAACCGGAGATCGCGGAACTCCAGACCGGGCGGGTTCTGCCGCAGGGCGGGGGCCGCAGCCGCGGTATCCGGCACGTCCGCTTCGAGGCGAAGGATATCGGCGATCGCCTGGCCGGCCGGGATGGCGTGGTACGCCGCGTGGTAGGCCCCCTCCAGCTCCTGCATGGGCCGGAAGGTCTCGCGGGTCAGCATCAGAATCGTGAACAGTCCCGCGACACTCACCACGCCCGTGGCGGCGTGCCAGGAACCCAGTGCCACCGCGGCCGTCGTGCCGATCGGCACCATCAACGCCGCGATACCCGAGGTACCGCACCACGCGACCATCAGGCCGATGGAATCCCGGCAGAACGCGTCACCACGCTCGACCATCTCCCGGCCGCGCCTGCCACTGGCATTGAACGCCTTGAGCGTCCCCATTCCCTGCACCGCGTCCAGGCTCTCGGAGTACATACCCCGGTAGGACACCATCCAGCGGCTGCCCCGTTCCCTGATCGCCTTTTCCCCGAACAACTTGGACAGCGGCGCCAGCAGAGCACACACGAGCACGACGAGGCCCACCACCGGGTCGACCGCGATCACGTACACCGAAGCGAGGCAGGACCCCAGCACGGACGCCACCACCGTAGGGACGAACCGCCCCAGCAGCGGGTCGAGCAGTTCCACCGAGTCGACCAGTGTCGACTGCAGATCACCGGTACGCATCCGCTGCGCCTGCCCGGGCCCGATCTCCATCAGCTTCAGCGTCAGCCCTTCGCGCACCGCCTCCTTCACCCGCGCCGATACCCGCGGGGCCCACCAGTCGCGCACCACGACCAGCGCGATCCGAGCCAGCTGCAGCACGCCGATCGCGGCCAGAGATGTCAGCAGACCACCGGCGTCAACCGACGAAAACACCCGGAACAACAAATTCGCGATCAGCAAGCCCTGACCCACATACGTCGCCGTCGCCAGCAACGTCAGCACGACAAGACCGGCTATCCCTGCCCAGGCCCGCGGACGCAAGCTCACGAACAACCTCATTGTCGACCACACGGCCACACCTCCACAAAATATCGCTTACGAACAAATCCACGGACCCACCGGTTGCGACTGCCGTTTACCCCGGCGGCCTTCAGCGTGGAGAGGTTTGTTCGAAACGATAATGTTCATTTCCCGCCACTTGCGGGTGGACAGGTAGAGTAGTGAGTAAACGGGGCTCGTCAGGTGCCTTTCCGATTCCGCCGACCGGCGGGCGCCGCAGCATCGAGGCGATCCTGTCGACGACCTGCGCGTCGAACAAACCGTTGGCCGCCATCCACTCGTCGTTGAACACGGTGTCCAGGTACCGCTCGCCGCCGTCGCACACCAGCACGACGATGGTCGTTTCGGGCCCCACGCTCTGCGCGCGCTCCAAGGCCTTGTAGACCACGCCGCCCGCCGAGCCGCCGATCAGAATGCCGAAGTTCCTTGCCAGGTAACGACAAGTCTCGAAGGCCTCCGCATCGCTGACCTTGCTCCCCTCGTCGATCACGTCGTAGTCGAGAACATCGCAGATTTCCGAGACTTCCGGCGTCCCCGTACCGGACTGGTGGTAAGGCGCCTGTTCCCCGCCGAAGTTGACGGAGCCCACCGGCTCGACACCGATGACCTTCAGGTCCGGGACACGCTCCCGCAGGACTCGGCCGGTGCCGCTGAGCGAACCACCGGTGCCGACCGCCCCGTACAGGTAATGGATGTCCTCGCCCAAGTCGTCGTACAACTCGAGGGCGAGCGGCCGGTAGCCGTTGGGATTCCCCTGATTGCAGTCCTGCGCGGTGAGGTACGCGCCCTGCTCGGCCGCGAACCGGCGAGCCCCGGCGTAGCGTTCGGCCGTGGCCAGCCCTTCCTGGTCTCCGGCGATGTTGTGCAGCTCGGCACCGTAGGCGAGCATCCCGCGCAGCTTGTCGACACTGGAGTGGTTGTCCACCACAGCGGTGAACTTGTAGCCGCGTTCGGCGGCGATGAGCGCCAGGCCGAGCCCGGTGTTGCCGGAGGTGGCCTCGACCAGCCACCCGCCAGGGGCGAGCAGCCCCTGCTCCTCGGCCTCGTCCACCATGTTCCTGGCCATCCGGATCTTGGCGGTGCCGGTGGGGTTGAACTGCTCCAGCTTCAGCAGAACGGTTCCCGCCCCCTCCGCCACCGCCAGCCTGAGCAGCGGCGTCCGCCCGATCAGGTCGGATACTCTGTCCTTGATCATCGCGTTCCCTTCGCGCGGATCTCCGCCAGACATCGCACGAAGACGTCGTTGTCTTCGGGGGTCGACAGTGAGGCTCGGATGAAGTTCTCGTATCCCGGCTCTCGCCACGCCTTGACGATGATTCCGGCGCGGTGCAATTCCTGGGCCACCCAGTCGGAGTGGTGGCCGGTATCGATGAACAGAAAGTTGGCCGAGGACGGCGCCACGCGGAAGCCCTTGCCGCGCAACCGATCCGTGACCCTGGCGAGTTCCAGACCGGTGCGGCGCACCGTTTCCGCCAGGTACGCGTGGTCCCCCAGCGCGGCGATGGCGGCGTCCTGTGCCAGTTGGTTGACGTTGTAGGGAGTGCGGACCCGGTCCAGTGCCTTGACCAGTTCGGCGGCGGAGGCGACGCCGAACCCCACCCGGATGCCCGCGAGGCCGTAGGCCTTGGAAAAGGTGCGCAACACGATCCACGGCCGGTCCTGCCCGCGCAGCACCGCGAGCCCGTCGGGGTACGCCGGGTTCGGACGGGCGAACTCGCAGTACGCCTCGTCGAGCACCAGCAGGGCCGCCTGGGGGGTGTCGGCCACAACGCGTTCCAGTTCCCCGACATCGAGCATCGCGCCGGTGGGGTTGCACGGGTTGGCGAGGAAAACGAGTTTCGGGCCCGCGGCCAGCGCGTCACCCCAGGCGGCCGCGTCGAACCCGAACTCGGCGGTGACCGGGACCTTCTCGACCCGGGCGCCCATCATGCGCGGGAAGATCTCGTGCAGGCTGAACCCCGGCGCCTGGGTGATCACCAGGTCGCCAGGGTCGAGTACGGCCTGGCACACCAACTCCAGGATGTTCTCCGAACCGTTGCCGAGCACCACGCGCTCGGCAGGCACGGCCAGGCTCTTTCCGATGGCCTCGGCCAGCCGCTTGCCGGTGGGGTCGGGATAGCGGGAGACGCCGCCGGCCAGGCGCAGCCGCACAGCTTCGGCGACCGCGGGCGAGGCACCGAACGGGCTCTCGTTGTTGGAAAGCTTGATAACGCGGGCGGCGCCGCTGAAGGCGGCCACCTCGTCCGGGTCGGCGCCGGGATCGTAGGCGGGCAGGCCCGCCACCTCCCGGCGCACCAAGGACGCTGAAGTCTCCGGTTCGAGGACGTGGTTCACGAGACGATCACCGCGACAGAGGTGAAGGTGCTCACCAGAAGCCGACCCTTTCCCCTCGCCCGGCCGCCAGCGCCAGATCGGCGATGTACCGGCCCAGCGCGGCGTCGGTGACCGCCATACCGCTGTTGTAGGCGAAAACCACGTCGCCGGGATCGCGCCGGGCCTGCGCACGGCCGAGCAGGATGTCCGGCAGTTCGGCGTCCACCGGGGGCAGGCTGCCGTCCGCCGCCCGCAGTTTGCCGCAGGTGACGTGCATCTGGGTGGTGTTGGTGGCGATCCGGTAGTCCGCGCCGTGGAACACGTCGTGCACGCCGTAGCCGAGCAGCACGGAGATCGATCCCGGTTTCACCCACTCGCGCTGGACCACCTCCGTCACGGACAGACCGGAGGCGCCGATCAGGATGTCCGCTTCGCCCGCGGCTTTCCGGAGGTCGTCCACGATCTCGACCTCGCGGCCTCCGGCACTCTCCTGAACGGCGCGCAAACCGTCGGGATAGGTGCCGAACACCTGCAGCCGCTCCAAATCCGGAAGCGCGGCGAGCAGCATCGGCAATGCCATCTGCCCCTGGACGCCGGTGCCGACGACCAGCGCGCTGCGGGCGTCGGGACAGGCCGCGCGAGCGAACAACGCGCTGGTGGCCGAGGACCGCAGCGGCCCGAGCTTCACCACGTCCATCAGCGCGATCGGCGCCCCGGTGGTGTCGTCGGCGATGAAGATGAACGAATGAAACCGGTAACTGTCCCGGCGGCGGCTTGGATCGAACTCGTAGACGGCTTTGAAGCACACGGTGTCGCTGGCGGCGTCCCTGGCCACCATCGAATAGCTCAGCGAGTGATCGTCCGGGTCCTCGATGACCGTCTTCACCGGGCTGTCCGACCCGTTTTCGCGCACTGCGCGGTAGGCCCGCTCCACGACTTCGAGCACCTGCCGGTAGTCGAAGTCCAGGCCTTCTTGCTGCGACTGCGGCAACAACCACAGCTGCCCAGGCGCGGCGTAGCTCTGTGACATTCGAGACTTCTCCTTTGTTCTGAGCGGGTTCAGATGCCATCCAGTCGCCAACGGGGCGATGCTCCGCCGTCGCCGAGCCGGATAACCGCTTTCAACGGCAGCGCGGTGTCATGGAACCGTGATTCGAGGAAGTCCATGTGATAGCCGGCGGTGTTGAAATAGACCAGGTGGTCGCCGGGCCGCACGGGCCGGGGGAACCCGATCTTCCGCCAGGTCACCATGTCGTTTTCCAGACAGGTCGAACCCGCGACGCAGGCCGGGAACACCTCGTCGGCGGCGGGCTCGGCGGAGATCAGCAGAGGATCCGGGAGGTAGTCGGTGTTGAACCACGGTTCGCTCAGACTGAGGCTGTTGCCCGCGACGGTGACGATCGCGTACCCGTCGGTGTCCCGCCGGTCCTCGACCTGCTGCACGCGGTACACGGTGAATCCGGCCTGGTCCAACAGCGACCGGCCGGGTTCGACGAGGAAACGGATGCCGTTGCGAGCCGCCTTCGCCGACAAGCTCTCGTCACCGTCCACCGGGTGACTCATGATCATGCGCGCCGCCTCAGCGGGAGAGTGCCCTCCGTACGGATAGAAGGAGAAACCCCTGGAGGCCTTGGTCCCGTGGTAGTGGGCAGGCTCGTTCTGCCGGAGGAATTCGTCCCAGAGTCCCGGCTCGACATAGCGCATCGGTAACCCGCCGCCGATGTCGACCAGTTCGGCCGACCGCGCACCCCGCCGCCGGGCATCGAGGCAGTGCTCGATCATCTCGTTCGCCGCCATCGCGCGCTCCCCGGGAGAGTAACCGTTCAAATGAAACGAGAATCCCTGGAATCGAACGTGGCCCGCGAGTTCCATACACAGGCCGACGGCCGCGTCGCGTTCGGCGGCGGCCATGCCGAAGCGGCTGCCCGGTTGACCGGACGTCCGGGATCGCAGCAGCACGCGGACCCGCCGGTCCGCGAGCCGCGCTGTCGCGGCCAACCTGCGAAGCTCGCTGATCGAGTCGATCGCGACCAGGCAGTTGTGCTGGACGGCGAGAGCATGCAGGGTGTCGTCCTTCTCCGGACCGGAAATACCGATCCGATGTCCGGGCACCCCGCCTGCCAGAGCCTTGACCAGTTCGGCGCTGCTGGCGACGTCGATTCCGGCACCGAGAGCGGCAGCCGAGGAGACGTAGCAGTCGGCCTTGTTCGCCTTCTTGGCGAACAGGATGTCGACGTCGGCGCCCGACTCGATGAACGCCTGCCGGAGGCCGGCGACGTTCTCCTCGAAGACTTCCGGCAGCACGACATGCAGTGGTGACCCCAGGCCGTCCAGCAGGTCGGCCAGCAGGGCTCGGTGATCCTCCAGGAGGGTGGTGACGGCGGGATGCCGAAGGGCGGTGAGCGGGAACGGCTGGACTCCGGTCAGCAGAGACCCTTGTCCTTGTCGCGGCATGAGCACCCCATCCTTATACATGAAAACGATAATCATTTGCAACAGCTGCGTGAGGCTGACGACACCCACGCGCGCCGGCGCCCAACGCAGCGCAGTGGAGCCGGGTTTGCCGTGTCGATGTCAGACAGCGGTTCGAGTGAGACGTCGCACCCCGGATTGCAAGTCGGTCAGAACATTGTTCACACCGAATCCGCCAGCACCCTCTCCTGGACAGCAGGCCTGTCCGGCAGGGAGTCGAACACGGGTAACCGGTCGACATTCCCCTTCGGAAGCGATGCGCCTACCGCGAAAACCATGGCTCCCCTTGGTACTTGTCAACCATTTGTCACATTCACATATTGCCGACTCGTCATATTTCGGCACTAACCGCACCATGAGGATTACCTGGACCAGCAAGTCGACGACTTTCCAGAAGTCGAAAACACTCCGTCCGCAGCAGGTTCACCGCAGGTCGCATCCGCGAAAGCGTTACACCCCAACGATTGTCTGCTTCAGGAACCGCTCGGCGTTCGCTGGCATCTCTTCGGCGACAGCACGTCGCACTAATCGGCCGGCTGAGGCTTCTTGGTGAACCCGCGAGTGGTCGGCACCAGGCAGGCCACCACCGGCACCACGAAGCAGCTCACCGCGCACACGGCGAGCACCGGAGTGGCGCCGTAGGTCTCGATCGCCGGGGCGATCAGGGCGAGGCCGGCCGGTGCCAGACCGTAGGACAGCAGGAAGTCCAACGACGACACCCGGGCCAGCTTGTCCGGCGCCACCTCGCGCTGCGTCGCGGTGAACCACGGCACGTTGAACAACTCGACGCCGAGCCCGGCGATCACGTACGCCGCCACGACCATCGCGGGGTGCACCGGCACCAGCAGGGACAGCGGCGCGAACCCATAGCAGGCAAGGCTCACGAGCGCGGCCCACCCCTGAGCGCGCGGCCGCCAGCGCGCGATGAGCACCGCGCCGAGCAGCGCGCCGATCGCGTACGCGGTGGTGGCCGCGGCGAGCACCACCTCGGTGCCGTACCGGTCACGGCTCACCATCGGCAGCACCACCATGCTCGCCGAGTATCCGAACGCCAGCATCGAGGTGAGCGCGACCAGACCGGCGATGAACCACGGGTGCCGGCGTGCCTCCCGCACCCCCTCGGTGAACTCGGCGAGGAATCCGGCACGGGCGGGCGCCGGCGCCGGGCCGGACGCTTTCCCTCGCGGCGGAACCACTGCGGCGATCAGCCACAGTGCGGCCATGCCGAACAGCAGCACGCGCACCGGCAGGAACGCGCCGAGCAGCGTGGTCAGCCCGGGCGCCACCAGCGTGGTCACCCGGACCGCCAGCGACGTCGCCGCGTTGGCCTGCTGGCGGCGCCCCTCGTCCACCACCTCGGCGGTCAGCGCCTGGAACGCCGGCCGGCACGCGCCCTGGCCGGCGCCGGACACCACGGCCGCGATCGCCATCAGCACCACCGACCGGCCGAGGCCGAAGGCGATCACCGGCGTGGCGGCCGTCGCCATCAGACCGGACCACAACACCACCCCGCGCCGCGAATACCGGTCGGCCAGCACGCCGGCGACGGGGACGGCGGCGATGAACCCGGCCGTGCGCGTGGCCAGCACGACGCCGAGCCCGACCGGACCGAGGTCGCCGTGCAGCACGGCGAGCCCGAGCACGAACGGCAAGGCCCAGGTCGCGAGCCCGGAGGCGGTGGTGCCGGTCCACAGCCGGACGAACCCGCCATCCCGCAGGATGGAGCGTGCGGAGGCGGGTGAGACGGTGACCGGCACGGCATTCCTCCCGAACTGATAACGAAAACCATTGTCATCATAGGCGACGGACCGGCCAGGTGGACCTTGGAGGTCCCGTTTTCCGTTCGCGCCGGCGTCGCCGTGGTTCTCGTCCCGCTCGCCGCCGGGGGCGGAGATCACCGCCGTCCCGGTCTCCGGCGAGCCCGCCGAAGTCGCCTTGACACGCGCCGACACCGCCCTTGGGGTATCCGGCACCCTGGACAACCCGGCGTTCCCGCTGTAAGGCATCCCCATCGGGTGCTCGGTGAAATGCGGGCGCCAACGCGAAACTCCAGTCCGGCTTGGCGTGAAACGACGTCACTGAAACAGGTGAAGATTATTCCGCCCCACAAGCTTTCGTCGTGACCGGCCTGCGAGGTCAAGGTGGACTTCTGGATATGGTTTCGGTCCGCCGGCCGAGGGGTGAGCAGCCAAGGGACCGGATGACCGGGACGATTTCATGAGAATTTCATCGGCCGGGATCACCCTTGTGCGGCACGTCCACGGATTGCTCACCACGAGCAGAAAGCGAAGGGGAATCATGCATTTCAGGCGAAGGTGGCGCGCCGCGACGGCTGCGCTGATGCTCTGTGGTCTGCTCGCCACATCAGGAACCGCCACCGCGAACGCCGCCCCGGCCCGCGCGGCGAACGCGTGCGGACCGGTCATGTTCGTGGTTCCGGGTTACCGGGACGGGGGCCACGAGATGCTGGACCACGCCCCCGCGGGCGTGAATCCGGTCCGCATCCCGTACCCCAACAGGGATACCGACATCAACCTTTACGCCGACGTCGACGCCGGCGTCGCGAACCTGCGCACCGCTCTGCACGACCTCTACGTGAAGTTCAACTGTGACCTCGGCACGAAGGTGTACATCGCCGGGTTCAGCCTCGGCGCGCTCGTCGCGGGTACCGTGCTGGAGACCGAGCCGCCCGGGCGGAACATGCAGGGCATCCTGTTCTCGGACGGCCGTCGTCAGTCGCAGGAGTCCAACTGGCCCGGTGACCCGGGCGGCCTCATCGGGCACATCCCGGTTCCCGGCCCCGGCGGATCCGGTCTCCGACCGCTCGACGGCTTCAAATACCCGACGCTCAGCCTGTGCAACGGTCCTCGTTCGGCTGGCGGCGCCGACGGTATCTGCTTCATGAGCACCATCACCGACCTCAACGGCTACTTCACTTCGCACCCCTTCTACACCTTCGACGTCGCCAACGAACTGCGTATCCATGGCGAAGGCCCCTACCCGAGCAACCTGCGCAACCGCGTAATCCCCTGACAGACAGGTTTCTCCGAACAGCCGGTGTCGTGCCGCAAAGGGTGGGCACGACACCGGCCCGTGCCACGCTTTCCCTTCGGGCCACACCCGCCGTCTGTCTACAGTGGACGTAACGCGCCTCGGCTGCCCCACATTCTGTTGAGAGCTGCTGATGCCGAATGCACACTGGCCCGCTACGCCGCGCTCGGTTCGGCGCGCTGGGGCCGGTCGGCGAGCTTCAGCCAGATGACGCCGGCGATGATCACGGTCAGCCACAAGGCCTTCGCCGGGGTGAGGCTCTCGTCGAAGAACACCGGCCCCAGTACGGCCGCTCCCACGGCACCGATGCCGGCCCAGACGGCATAGCCGATGCCGACGTCGATGGTACGGAGTGCGACGCTGAGAGCGAACAGCGTCAGCAGGAAGAAGACGACGGCGACGAGAGACCACGGCACCACCGTGAAGCCGTGACTGCCGCCGACGGAAAGTGCGTAGCCCACCTCGAAGACGCCGGCGAGCAGGAGGACGAGCCATGCTCGCGCACGCGTGCCGGTGCGGGTCGTGGAGTTGTTCATGTCTGGTTCCTTTCGTGGTGATGTCGTTGGCCTGTCCGGACTGCCGCGGGGTTCAGGCCGCTCCGCTGAGCTGGAGGCCGATGACCCCGGCGATGACGACGGCGATGCCCAGCAGCTTGCGCCAGCCGAGGCGCTGGCCGAAGAGGAGCGCGCCGAGGACGACGATCCCGACGCCGGCGATGGAGGTCCAGATGGCGTAGCCGGCACCGACCTGGAAGGTGAGCAGCGCGAGGCTGAGGAAGTAGGTGGCGACGCCACCGCTGACCAGCGTCGCCACGGTCCAGACGGGGCGGGTGAAGCCTTGGGCCTTGCCGGCGGCGACGGCTACGGTGATCTCGAAGATGACGGCGATGCCGAGGTAGAGCCAGTGCATGATGGTCCTCTGATCGATTCGCCAGGGCACCCCCGGTGGGCGCCGGCCTGTCGATCGTGGAACCTGACACCGGTGTCAAGTGCAAGAACGGGAGCCCGCGGGACAGGAGCAGGAGGACTTCATGCGGATCGGTGAGCTGGCGGAGGCCAGTGGTGTCAGCACCCGCTCGCTGCGGTACTACGAGCAGCAGGGGCTGATCAGGTCCCAGCGCACCGTCGGCGGGTGGCGGGACTTCGACACCGCGATGATCGAGCGCGTCGTGATGATCCAGCACCTCTTCGCCGCCGGCCTGGGCAGCGGCACCATCAACGAGCTGCTGCCGTGTCTGGAGGCGCCGCCCGAGGAACGCACGGGAGTCATGGAGCGGCTGCTCGCCCAGGAGGTCGACCGTCTGGAGGCCAAGCGCCGCGACATCGAGCGCGAGCTGGAAACCCTGCGGGCACTACGAAGCGACGTCGCTCTTCCGGACGCGCGCGTCCGAAACCCATGACCGCCGCGATGAGGTTTCCCTAGGAGACGGCTTCTCAGCGATGTGGCCTCTCCGCATCGCCGGACGCTATACGGTGTGCGCATGTACGTGACGCCGCCCATGCGGAACGACCCACGCCCGGCCGGAGGACCACCCTGGTGGCTGGTCATCGGACCCGGGCTCGCCGCGCTCATCGGCCTGTTCCTGCTCACCGTGATCTACCGCTTCGACGGCGTTTCGGCGCTGCAGGCCGATCTGGGGATGTCCAGTCAGTCGCTGCTCCTGATCGGCCTCGTCGCTTACCTCGTCGCGGCCGTGCTCGCCTTCCCCGCGGGTCTGCTGCTCGGCGCGCGCTTCCCGACCTCGGTGACCGTGCCCGCGATCTGCCTGATGCTCCTCGGCGTGCTGCTGGTCGCCTTCGTCCCGGACAGCGGACTGCTCCTGGTCGGGCGGGTGCTCAACGGACTCGGCGCGGGTGCGGCCCTCGGCGTGACCGCCGCGCTGATCCGGCGGCTCCGCACCGGTCGCGCCGCCGCGGCCGGGGTGACAGCGGGCCTCGGTGTTCTCGCCCTGGTGATCGCGCCGTTCCTCGGCGGACTGATCTCCGACGCCCTCAGCTTCCGCATCGTGTACCTGATAGCCGCGCTGTTCGTGTTCGTCGCGCTCGTCGCCGCCGCGGTCACCGGCATCGTCACGCTGATGTCGGCGAAGCCACCGGCCCCGCCGATGCCCCACGGTGTGCCGTACCCGCCGCAGGGTCCGCCGCCCGCCTGACGCGACAGCGGACCGCGGCCCGGTGGTCAGCAGTGCTTGGTGAACGCGTGGGAACGTCCCCGGTCGTTGGCTGCCTTGTCGGTGGAGACCTTCTGGCCGGGGGCAAGGCAGATGGTGACGTGACCGGTGCGGTTCTCCCCGTCGAACACCTTGACGTGGTCTGCCACACCCGGCTTGGAGTCCGCGTGGTTGACCCAGGAGGAATCGTTCCTGGCGAGGCCGTCCTCCCACTCGGGGTCGTCTCCCCGGAACACGAACCGGTGCCCGGTGAAGTTGGCGTTCGTCCACACACAGAAGGCGCCGATGGGACACTCCGCGGTTGTCGCGGCTCCGGCCGTTCCCGTGAGTACTGATGCGCCGACGAGTGCGAGAACCGCTGCGGAGGCCGTGGCTTGTCTCGGAGTCATTCGCCGTTTCCTTTCGTGTCCGCGGTCACGACCGCGCCAGGGGAAGCTCTTCTGAGGATCGAGGCCCCACGCCAAGGCTGCTCGACTCGACCCGTGCCCGACAGCGGAAACGGGCGGCTTCACCGGCCCATGGGTCACCTGATCGCGATCGGCTCGGAACGGCTGACCGTCAGGGGCGAATCGGGTGCCCGGGGACCGCGGGGTTCGCTACGTTCGGGTCATGGTGACCACGAAGGACATCGAATACATCGTCGGCGAAGTCACGATGGTGGGACGGCTCGCACTGCCCGACGGCACGGACCAACGGCCCGCTGTCCTGATCGCGCACGAGGGCAACGGCCTCAGCGATCGCCAGCGGGCGAACGCCGAGCGGCTGGCCGAACTCGGCTACGTCGCGTTCGCGCTGGACTACTACGGCGGCGGACGGCTCCTCACCGACCGGGACGAAATGCTCCGGCACTTCACCGAAATCCAGAGCGATCAGGCGCTGACCCGGGCGCGCGGCGCGGCCGGGCTCGACGTGCTCCTGGCCGAACCGCGGACGGATCCGGCGAAGGTCGCGGCGATCGGCTACTGCTTCGGCGGCGCGGTGGCGCTGGAACTCGCCCGGGCCGGCAAGGACCTGAAAGCCGTCGTCGGCTTCCACGCCAGCCTGAGCACACCGACGCCAGGGGATGCCGCGAACATCACCGGAAGCGTGCTGGTCTGCATGGGGGCGGACGACCCGATCATCCCGCTCGACCAGCGCGTCGCGTTCGAGGAGGAGATGCGCGCGGCCCGGGTGGACTGGCGCATGAATCTCTACGGCGGTGCCCAGCACAGCTTCACGAACCCGGACGCCGATCCGGCCAACGCGCCGATGCCGGGAATCGTCTACCACGAAGCGTCGGCGAAACGATCCTGGCGAGCGATGCTCGACCTCTTCGACGAAGTCCTCGCCTGAGCGCGAACCGGTCGCCCGCTTCCCCGCCGGGCACGCCGGGGAAGCGGGTACCGAGGATGTTTCGCTCGGCGACCGAGGATGTTCTTCCCCTACCGGGTTTGACTAATAGGTATTCGCCGACGCGTCGTTTCATGCGCCGAAATGCCTATTCGGGCGTTTTCGCCGGTGTCGTCAAATTGATCACCGACTTTAGTCGCTGGTGGTCAGTGCTTGCCGAACCGACAGTTTCCTCGTCACATCAGCGCCTCACCTGGCGAAGAGGAGCAACTCGTGTCGACCCGGAAATCCCTCACCCTGCTGGCCGCGGTGTCCACCGCCGCCCTGATCGGCGGTGTCTGCGCACAACCGGCAGCCGCGCGTCCGACGAACCTCGCCCAGCCGCAGCAGACATCGGTCCGTCACGCCTCGCAGGTCGCGCAGACCTTGGGCACGGCCTCCGGCGGTTACTACCTCGAACACGGCAAGGCGGTGATCAACGTCCTCGACGACGCCTCCGCGCACAGAGTCGAGGCGGCAGGGCTGACGGCCAAGAAGGTCAAGCACAGTTTCGCGGCGTTGACCGGCGTCAAGAACTCGCTCGACCGGATCCGCGGCGTCCCGCAGACCGCCTGGGGTATCGACACCCGTGCCAACCAGGTCGTCGTCACGATCTACTCCGCGGCGTCACAGTCCACTTCGGACACTGTGCGCGCGGCGGCGGCCCAGTACGGCGACAGCGTCCGCGTCGAGCACAGGACCGGCAAGCTCGAGCTGTACATCGCCGGTGGCGACGCGATCCAGAACGGCACGAACCGCTGCTCGCTCGGCTTCAACGTCACCCGGGGCGGCTCGCCCTATCTGCTCACCGCCGGGCACTGCACCAACCTCGGCGGCACCTGGAGCGGCGGCGACGTCTCCGGCGCCCAGATCGTGGAAAGCGACTGCCCCGGGGCCGACTCCGGACTGCTGACCCGCCCCAACGGCACCGGCCCCGGCGAGGTCAACACCGGTCAGCCCATCACCAGCGCCGGGGAGCCGACCGTCGGCGAGCAAATGCAGAAACAGGGGTCGACCACCGGCGGTGGCAGCGGCGAGGTCACCTCGGTCGACCAGTCGGTGAACTTCGACGTCGGCGTGCTCAACCACGAGTTCGGCACCACCGCGCACACCGACCACGGCGACTCGGGCGGCCCGGCCTACGACGGCTCGGCCGGGCTCGGCACGCTGTCCGGCGGCGACGGCGTCACCAGCTACTTCTACCCGCTGACACTGGAACTGCAGTCCTACGGGCTGTCCCTGGCCTGATCGCCCACCACGTCGTGGCCTTGCGAGACGTTCTCGCGAGGCCACGACCTTCGTCGGTGTCGAACGCGTCGGAAATGTTCGAGAATAACTCACCTCAGGGCGATCGCGGCCCGTTTCAACGGCGAAACGGACCGCATCTCCTGAGCTGAAGCCATGGCCTCGATCCGAACGCGGGCTCTTCATCCGCGCGATCCGTTTCGCTCATGTTCCGCTCAGGAGGTAAGCATGCGATCGACACGTTCCCGGCTCGGCGTCCTCGGTGTCGCCTCGTTCGGCGCACTGGCACTCGGCATGACCGCCCTGCCCGCGGCGTCCGCCGCGATGACCCCGGCAGCGGTGCTGGACGGCCTCGGCACCGCCACCGGCGGCCACTACCTCGACGACGCGGGCAATTCCGTGGTCACCGTGGTGAACAACGCCGACGCGGCCAAGGTACGGGCCTCCGGTCTGACGGCGAAAGTGGTGCGCTACAGCCTGAACCAGCTCACCCAGGTGAAACAGCGCCTCGACGCCGCCGGCAGCGTGCCCAGCGCGGGCTGGGGTCTCGACATCGCGCACAACCAGGTCGTCGTCGACGTCTACGACGCCACTCCCCAGGCACAGCGGCGGGCTCTGCTCGACACGGTCATCCAGTACGGCGACATGGTGCGCGTCGAGCACCATCCCGGCGCCATGTCCCTGTTCATCAGGGGCGGCGACGAGATCAGCAACGGCCAAGCGGCCTGCTCCAACGGGTTCAACGTGGAGAAGGACGGCCAGAAGCTGTTGCTGTCCGCGGGCCACTGCGAGGTACTCGGCGGCGGCGGGCCGTGGAACGACGGCAAGACCGTCGACGCGGTGTTCCCCACCGAGGACAACATGATCGTGGAAAACGCGTCGGGCGAAGGACCGAGCGAGATCAACGACGGCACCAAGATCACCTCGTTCGCCGACGCCACGGTCGGCGAGCAGATGAAGCGGGCAGGGCGGACGTCCGGCGTGACCTCGGGCAAGGTCACCAAGGTCGACTACACCTTCGAAGCCGAGGGATACACCGTCTACCACGAGTTCTGCACGACCGCGCACTCCGACCACGGTGACTCGGGCGGCCCGGCCTACGACGGCGGAAAGGGCCTCGGCACCCTCTCCGGCGGCGACACCCAGACGTCGTGCTTCTTCCCGACGACGCTGTCCGCCAAGCGATACGGCGTGACCCTTCCCCAGTCCTGAGTCCACAGAGGACCCAGATGCCGGTAAGGCCACCTTGAGGGGGTCCAACGCCCTCAAGGTGGCCTTACCGGCACTGCGCGCCCGCGGGCTGTCACATTCGCCGTCGCGGCGGGCTCATCCGGGAGAGCCTGGGTGATGGGATGGTGTGATCGATGAACGAGAACGAGTGGCTGGCCGAGCGGTTCGAGCAGCACCGGCCCCGGCTGCGGGCGGTGGCCTACCGCATGCTCGGCTCGCCGGCCGAGGCGGAGGACGCCGTGCAGGACGCCTGGCTGCGGCTGCGCCGGTCCGACGCCGGGGAGATCGACAATCTGGGTGGCTGGTTGACCACGGTCGTCGCCAGGGAGTGCCTGCACGCGCTGCGGACGCGGCGGCGCCGCCGGGAGGCCCCGTTCGACACGCACCTGCCCGATCTGGTGGTCGTTCCGGACGGTGACCTCGATCCGGAGCAGGAGGCGCTGCTGGCCGACTCGGTCGGCCTCGCACTGCTCGTCGTGCTCGACCGGCTCACTCCGGCCGAACGGCTCGCGTTCGTGCTGCACGACATGTTCGAGCTGCCCTTCGACGACATCGCGGGCATCGTGGGCCGCACGCCGGCGGCCACCCGGCAGCTCGCCAGCCGGGCACGACGCCGTGTGAGCGGTGCCGAAATCCCCGAGGCGGACCCCGATCTGACGCGCCAGCGAAAGGTCGTCAACGCCTTCTACGCGGCCGCGCGGTCCGGCGGTTTCGACGCCCTCGTCCAGATCCTCGATCCCGACGTCGTCCTGTGCACCGACTTCGGTGCCGGTCGCCCGCCGACCGTCGTCCGGGGCGCGGCGACCGTGGCAGGGCAGGCTCAGGCCCCGCGCGGCGGGCAACTGCGTCCCGCTCTGGTCAACGGCATGATCGGCGCGGTGATCACCCAGGACGGGCAGCCGTTCTCCGTCATGGCCTTCACCGTCGCGGGCGACCGGATCGTCCGGATCGACGTCCTCCGCGACCCCGGCCGCGTCCGCCGCCTCGCCGCCGCGGTACTCGACCAGCCCGGGTGGTGAACGCCGGGCCCGGCGCGCGTGACACGCCGGGCCCGGGCCTCACCAGTACTTGGCCGACGGCCGGATCTCGACCGCGCCGCCGAGTCTCGCCTGCGGGACGCGAGCCGCGAGGGCGATCGCGGCGTCGAGGTCCTCGGCCTCGACCACCGCGAACCCGCCGACCGCGTTTTCGCCGTCCAGGTACGGCCCCTGGGTGGTGACGGCCGAACCGTTTTCCACCCGCACCGTCGTCGCGTCCGCGGGCAGCCCCATCGGCGGAGCGCCCTTCCAGTTCTCCATCGCGCTGAGCGCGGCCCAGTCCGCGTAAGCCGCCTTCACGTCCTCGTCGGAAACCGTCTCGGCCTGCGGCGTACCCGGCAACGGATAGCTTCCCTGGTGAATGACCAGTACGAACTGCATCGTCGTCCTCCTCATCGGCTTGGTGTGCTCGGCGCACACACCCATGAGCCCGGACGACGCGACGATGTGACCGCCGGGGACGCGGATTCTTCGATCAGCGGACGTCGCGGCACGGCGGCGTGTAGCCGTCGATGCGCAGCCCGCGGAAGTCGAGCGTGTTCGGGGTCTTGCCGACGAAGACCAGGCCGCGTGCCTCGCGCAGCGCCGACGCGAACGAGTAAGACGGCTTGCCCAGCTCGGGCAGCCAGGTCCACGCGTCGGGCGCGAAGCCGAAGAACTTCGTCACGAGCTTCCCGCCCGTCGACGGCACCTTCGTGAGCCACTTGTCGCCGCCGCTCCAGTGCGAAGCCGGGCGCAACTGCACGTAGAGATCGTCGGTCGCGCTGTAGGTCAGCCAGAAACCGGACGACGCCGAAAGGTCGGCCTGCGCCTCGAACCGATTGCCGAGCCAGACGACGATCACATGCCACTCGGCCTTGAGGAACACCACTTTGGCCGCATAACGGTCGCCTTCGCGCACGAGCAGGCTCCCGGTGGCCGGTACAGTGGTGCCCTCGCCGCTGGCAAGCCATTGCTGCAACCGGTCGATCGACGGCGTCGCGCACTCACCACAGCGCCCGGCCGTCACGGTGTTCGCGTGGGCGACGGTTGTCGTCCCGCTGAGCGAAACCACCAGCGCGAGCGCGAAAGCCACGCGCCTCCAGCGGAAAATGTTCCTCGCACGACCGTGTTCCGAACCTACGCGCATTCGAGGGAAATTAGCACAGATCGAGGGACGTCGTAAGGGACGAAAACCTTGTCATCATGGTGTTTTCGCCCGGCGAACCGAGCGACGCCCTGTCGCGAACGCTCCGTTCGAGACGATCAACGTCCCGGACGGAGCGTTCGCGGCAAGGGGCCAACGGCATCCCTCGGTCACCTCATGCACTCACGCCGCGGAAGCCACGCAGCCGGAGGCTGTTGCTCACCACGAAAACCGAACTGAACGCCATCGCCGCGCCCGCGATCATCGGGTTCAGCAGCCCGGCCGCCGCGAGCGGCAACGCCGCGACGTTGTAGGCGAACGCCCAGAACAGATTTCCCTTGATGGTGCGCAATGTCCGGCGGGACAGGCGGATCGCGTCGGCGGCCGCGCGCAGGTCACCGCGGACCAGCGTGAGATCGCTCGCTTCGATGGCCACGTCGGTGCCGGTGCCCATGGCCAGGCCGAGATCGGCCCGCGCGAGCGCGGCGGCGTCGTTCACCCCGTCCCCGACCATGGCCACGACCTTGCCCTCGGCCTGCATTCTCCGCACGACGTCCACCTTGTCCTTCGGCAGGACTTCCGCGATCACCTCGTCGATTCCGACCTCGGCGGCGACGGTCCTGGCGACGGCTTCGTTGTCCCCGGTCAGCAACACCGGGGTCAGCCCCAGTTCACGGAACCGGACGACGGCGTCCGCCGAGGTCGGTTTCACCGTGTCCGCGACGACCAGTACCGCGCGCGCCTCGCCGTCCCAGCCCACCGCGACCGCGGTGCGGCCCCGCGCCTCGGCGTCGGCCTTCGCCCGCGCGAGGCCGGCGGGCAGCTGCTGGCTCCACTCCTCGAGCAACGCCGTCCTGCCGGCCAGAACCGCCCGTCCGTCCACAATGCCCTGTACGCCGAGACCCTCGATGTTGGTGAAGCCCTCGACCTCGGGCAGTTCCCCGGTCCGCTCGCGGGCACCGCGGGCGATGGCTTGCGCGATCGGGTGTTCCGACGCGTTCTCCAGTGCACCGGCCAACCGCAGCACCTCGTGCCGCGCAACGCCTTCGGCCAGGTGAACGTCCACAAGGGACATCTGACCGGTGGTGACGGTGCCGGTCTTGTCGAGCACGATCGTGTCGACGCGCCGGGTCGACTCCAGCACCTCCGGCCCCTTGATCAGGATGCCGAGCTGGGCACCGCGGCCGGTACCGACCAGCAACGCCGTCGGCGTCGCCAGCCCGAGCGCGCAGGGGCAGGCGATGATCAGCACCGCGACCCCGGCGGTGAAGGCCGCCGACACCGTTCCGCCGGCGCCGAGCCAGAACGCCAGCGTCCCGGCGGCCAGCGCGATCACGATCGGTACGAAGATCGCCGAGACCCGGTCGGCCAGCCGCTGCACCTGTGCCTTGCCGGTCTGCGCCTCCTCGACGAGCTTGGCCATCCGCGCCAGCTGGGTGTCCGAACCGACCCGGGTCGCGCGCACGACCAGGCGGCCGCCGGCGTTGACCGTCGCCCCGGTCACCGCGTCGCCCGGCCGGACCTCGACCGGCACCGACTCGCCGGTCAGCATGCTCGCGTCGACCGCGGAACCGCCTTCCTCGACGACCCCGTCGGTGGCGATCTTCTCGCCGGGCCGGACCACGAACCGGTCCCCCGCCGCCAGCTGGTCGATGGGGACACGGTGTTCCCGGCCGTCACGCAGGACCGCGACGTCCTTCGCGCCCAGCTCCAGCAGGGCACGCAAGGCCGCTCCGGCCCGGCGCTTCGACCGCGCCTCGAAGTACCGCCCGGCAAGGATGAACGTGGTCACCCCGGCGGCGACCTCGAGGTAGATGCTGCCGTCGCCGGACATCCGCTCGATGGTCAGCTCGAACGGATGGGTCATCCCCGGCACACCCGCGCTGCCGAACAGCAACGCGTAGAGCGACCACAGGAACGCGGCCAGCGTGCCGAGCGAGATCAGCGTGTCCATGGTCGCCGCGCCGTGCCGCAGGTTCGCCCACGCCGCCCGGTGGAACGGCCAGGCCGCCCACACGATCACCGGCGCGGCCAGCACCAGCGAAATCCACTGCCAGTAGGTGAACTGCAGCGCGGGCACCATGGCCATCGCGATCACCGGCACCGAGAGCACCGCCGAGCCGATCAGCCGCTGTCGCAGGGATCGCGTCGGATCGTCTTCGGCGGACTCACTTTCGGCGGACTGTTCAGCGCTTTTCGGCGTCGGCAGCGTCGCGGTGTAGCCGGCGGCTTCGACCTGCTGGACGAGCTGCTCGGGTTGGACGCCGTCGGCGTAGACGACCTTGGCCTTCTCGGTGGCGTAGTTGACCGTCGCGGTGACGCCGTCCAGCTTGTTGAGCTTCTTTTCGATGCGCATCGCGCAGGAAGCGCAGGTCATCCCGCTGATCGCCAGTTCGATCTCACCAGTGGGACCGGCCAAGGACGCGGTCATCGAACTCTCCTTCCCGCTCATGGCTTCAGCGCTGTCCGCTGTGGACGGTGAACTCCGCGGTGCGGACCGTTCCGGCGTGCTGGAAGTCCAGGAACAGCCGGTAGGTTCCGGCCGACGGCGTCTCGGCGTGGAACGTGATGCCGGGGCCCGCCGGGGTTGTGCCGTCCCCGGGCGCGCCGTCGGGATGGACGTGGAGGTAGGCGAGGTCGCCGCCGCGCAACGCGACCAGGTGCCCGTAGGCGCCGAGGTAGGGCTGCAGGTCGGTGACGGGGCGGCCGTCCTTGCGCACGGTCAGCGTCACCTTCGACGGCTGTCCCGGGATCAGGTCGCCGTCAAGGCGCACCTGGTAACCGTCCACTGAGGACTCACGCGACGGCTGCCGCTCGACCGGCCGGAAGTCGCCGGGTACCGCCAGATCGACGCCGAGGGTCATGCTCTCCCCGCCGGTCGGCGTGAAGTCGGCGAAGGCCCGGTAGCTGCCCGCCGACGGCAGGTCCAGCGGAACGGACCAGGTCCCGTCGGCGGCGAGTTCGGGATGCACGTGCCGGAAGACCGCGGTGTCCCGGCGGGTCACGATCAGGTGCAGCCGCTTGTCGTGCGCCACGTCGAACGCGGTGACCGGGCGGCCGTCGGGTCCGGTGATGCGGAAGGTGAAGGGCTCGGTGGTTCCCGGTGCGAGCGTCGTGGTGGTGGGCGTGAGGGTGTAGCCGCCCCTGGACGACGCCAGCCCGCCGGGCTGGTCGGAACGCGTGGCCTCCGCGACGGTGCCGCTGTGAGCGTCCCCGTGCCCGGTGTCCTCGCCACCGTGCGCTCCGGTGCGGCCGGGAGTACCGGCGGCACCGGCGAAGGGACCGACGGCCGCGCCGAGTGCCCAGGCGCCACCGGCGACCAGGACGAGCGCCGCACCGTAGGCGGAGAGCTTCGCTGCTGTGTTCATGTCTTCCTCAGCGGGGCATCGCCCGCGGGTAGGGGAACTGCCGCCGGGTCAGGCGGCGAGCTCGTATCCGGCTTCTTCGACCGCGGCGCGCACTTCGGCGAGCGCGGGTTCCCGGGTGCTGCTCACGGTGACCGCGCCGGTGGCCAGGTCGACGGCGACGTCGGTGACGCCCTCGATGGCGCCGACCTCGTCGGTCACCGCGCGGACGCAGTGGCCGCAGGTCATGCCGGTGACGGTGTAGGTGGTGGTCCCTGCCATGACTGGCTCCTTCTCGTACTCGATGGCGTTCCCGGGGTGCACGACTTCACTGCTCAGCACATGCCCGGCCCCTCCCGTCCTCATACCCCCTAGGGGTACCTGACAGAGAGGACACTATGCCCGGGGACACGCGTTGCGCAAGTACCCCCAGGGGGTAGCCACGTGCACTAGGTCACAACGCGACTGCCACCCCTGAATGGGGGGGGGGTGGGCCACAAGCGAGAAGGCCATAACCAACGCGAGCGGCACAGCCCCCCCGGACACCCCCAACCGCGCCCACCCCCCCGCACCCCCCCACACCACCCAC
>NZ_JBHYIK010000035.1:97138-98121 GCF_042739735.1 Amycolatopsis sp. NPDC059027
GTAGGCCCCCTTACCGGCGTCGAACGTCGGCAAGAGGGCCTTCACGGCACGGGGGAACCTCGGCGCGCTCGCGCCCGCGGATCAGCGCGAACGCAGCCAGTCGCGGTAGTGCGTCTTGGCCAGCGGCGTGCCCGTGGGCGTGGTGAGTACGTTTCCCTTGGCGGCGGCGAACAATCCGGCGGATTCGTCGGTGACGACGGTGCGGCGGTCACCGGTCTCGGTCAGGGTGAGGCGGCCCAGCTCGTCGAGCGGGAAGACCTCGGGGCCGCCGATGTCGCGGACACCCCCCAACGGAGCGCCGACAGCGGTCTCGGCGACCGCGGCGGCGACCTCGGCGGAGGCGATGGGCTGGATCGGCGTGGCAGGCAGGCGCACGACGTCGCCGTCGGTGCCCGCGTCCAGCACCGCCGGGACGAACTCCATGAACTGGGTGGCGCGCACGATCGAGAAGGGAACCGGCCCGGCCTGGATCAGGTTCTCCTGCAGGGTCTTGGCGCGGTAGTAGGCGACGTCGGGCACCTGGTCGACGCCGACGATGGACAGGGCGACGAAGTGCTCGACGCCCGCCTTCGCGGCCGCGGACAGCTCGTTGGTGACCGTCGTGCGGAAGAAGTCGATCGCGGCTTCGTCGAAGGTCGGCGAGTTGGTCAGGTCCACCACGACCTGGGCGCCGCGCACCGCGTCGTCGAGCCCTTCACCGGTGAGCAGGTCGACACCGGTGGACAGCGAATGCGCCGTGGTGTCGTGGCCCGCGTCCGCGAGCTTCCGCGCCACCTGGGAACCGATGAGGCCGGTGCCGATCACCGCGATCTTCATGAGGAGCTCCTTGACTCGGATTCATTGTGTCCGAGTTCGAAGCTTACTCGGACACCTGTTGTCCGAGTCAAGCCCGCTGGTTAGGCTGGACGCGTGAAGGTGTCCGGTGGTGTCGAAACGGCGTTGCACTGCTGCGTGGTGCTGACGGCGGCGGCCGAACCGGTACC
>NZ_JBHYIK010000036.1:0-61832 GCF_042739735.1 Amycolatopsis sp. NPDC059027
TGGCCCCCCCAATAATAATTCACGCCTCCCCGGGGCGCTCCACGGGGGGGCCGCGCGGCGTTTTTTCCTTTGTTTTAAAAAAAACTCCCGCCCCGGGGCGCCCCCCCCCCCCCGGCCCCGAAGCTCACGGAAGCGCTATGACATCTGTCGTGGTCCGAAAGAGAGCTTCAGCTCTCGTCGTCGAGCGAGGGCGCGCCAGGGGCCACGGGGGCCGGGGCGGGCTGGCGCTTGACCGCGGTCAGCAGCAGCTGCGCGACGTCGAGGATTTCGACCTTGTCGGAGGCCTGCCCGTCGCTCTGCCGCGCGGTGAGGCCGTCGTTGAGCATCACCTTGCAGAACGGGCAGCCGGTCGCGATCTTCGACGGCGCGGTGCCGAGCGCCTCGTCGACGCGTTCGACGTTGATCCGCTTGCCGATCTTCTCTTCCATCCACATCCGCGCGCCACCGGCACCACAGCACATCGACCGGTCGCCGTGCCGCGGCATCTCGCGCAGCGTCGCGCCCGTCGCGCCGACGAGCTCACGCGGCGCTTCGTAGACCTTGTTGTGGCGCCCCAGATAACACGGGTCGTGGTAGGTGACGTCCTCCGCGACCGGCGCGACCGGCACCAGCTGCTTCTCGCGCACCAGGCGGTTCAGCAACTGCGTGTGGTGCACGACGTCGAACTGGCCGCCCAGTTCCGGGTACTCGTTCGCGAGGGTGTTGAAGCAGTGCGCACAGGTCACGACGACCTTGCGGGCCTTGCGTTCGCGGCCTTCGAACACCGAGTTCAGCACCTCGACGTTCTGCTGCGCGAGCATCTGGAACAGGAACTCGTTGCCCGCGCGGCGGGCCGGGTCACCGGTGCAGGTCTCCTCGGAGCCGAGCACGGTGTACTTGACGCCCGCGATGTGCAGCAGCTCCGCGACCGCCCGCGTGGTCTTCTTCGCGCGGTCCTCGAACGCGCCGGCGCAGCCGACCCAGAACAGATACTCGGCGTCGCCGAGGTCGCCGTCGAACACCGGGACCTCGAAGTCGAGATCCTCCGTCCACTGCAGACGGTCCTTGGCGTTCTGGCCCCACGGATTGCCCTTGTTCTCCAGGTTCTTGAACATGCCGTTCAGCTCGCTGGGGAACGCGGACTCGATCATGACCTGGTAGCGGCGCATGTCGACGATGTGGTCGACGTGCTCGATGTCCACCGGGCACTGCTCGACGCAGGCACCGCAGGAGGTGCAGGACCACAGGACGTCGGGGTCGATGACGCCGCCGTCATCGCCGACGAGCGCCTTCTGCGACTCGGCGATCGCGAGAACGTCGATGCCCGCGTACATGTTGTCGCCACTGAGGCCCACTTCGTCGCCGGCCATGTCGCGCTTGCCGCCCGCGAGCAGGTAGGGCGCCTTCGCGTAGGCGTGGTCACGCAGCTGGGTGATGACGAGCTTCGGCGACAGCGGCTTCCCGGTGTTCCACGCGGGACACTGCGACTGGCAGCGGCCGCACTCGGTACAGGTCGAGAAGTCGAGCCAGCCCTTCCAGCTGAAGTCCTCGATCTTGCCGACGCCGAAGGTGTCCTCGTCCGGGTCGGCCTCCTCGAGGTCGAGCACCTTGCCCTTGCTCATCATCGGCTTGAGGGCGCCCAGCGCGACGCCGCCGTCGGCCTCGCGCTTGAAGTAGATGTTGAAGAACGCGCTGAACCGGTGCCAGGCGATCCCCATGGTCATCGTGCGCGAGATGACGATCAGCCAGATCGTGGCGCTCATCAGCTTGACGAACGCGAACACCGACACCAGGTTCGGGCTCGCGGGCAGCAGCTCGCCGATCGGGTTCGAGACGAACGCGGCCCAGGTCGGCGTCTCGTGCGCGCCGAGCGCGGCCTTCGCGGCGCGGACGCCGATGATGCCGACGCCTTCGATGAGCACGACGGCCTCGATGAAGTAGGCCCATTTGAAGTTCGAGCCCTGGAACCGCGACTGGCGATCGGCACGGCGCGGGTGGTTGCGCTGGCGCACCACGATCAGCATCAGGATGCCGACGATGGTCCCGACGCCGAGCAGTTCCATGAGCAGCTGGAACGGCGGGAAGTCGTCGAGGATCGGCCAGCCCCAGTGCGGGACGAAGACCTCGCCGTACGCCTCGAACAGCGCGAGCGAGCCGATCAGGAAGCCCCACATGACCAGCCAGTGCCACGGGCCGACGCTGCGGACCTTGTTCATCCGCGTGTGCGCGGCGAACTCCGTGATCATGGTCTTCATGCGCGGCAGGAACGGCCCGTTCCGGGTGGAGTCGGGCTGGCCGAGCCGGATCACCCGCACGAAGCGGGCGATGGTCGCGAAGAACATTCCCCAGGCGACGATGCCGAGCAGGACCGAGAGTCCGCCCAGCGTCAGCTGTACAGCGCCCATCGTCGGGTGCCTTTCGTCCGGTGTGGTGGTGCAGCGCCGCGGTGTCCGGTGATCGCCGCGGTGCCGATGGTGCAGCAGACTAGTGGTGCTTACTGATGAGTAACCGGTGAGTGGCGCCTAAGTCCCACCGATGTGGTGTACGCCTCGCTAGCTATTGAGACGATCGTTCAGGTAGTTTTTGTGATGTGCTTGCGTACCTCCTCCTCGCCTTGGCCATCGGTGCCGAGGTCACCGCGACGATCTCGCTGAAGCTCTCCGAGGGCTTTTCCAAGGTCGGGCCGTCGATTCTGGTCGTGGCCGGGTACGTCGTGGCGTTCGTCGCGTTGTCACAGGTGCTCAAGGCAGGATTGCCGATCGGCGTCGCCTACGCGATCTGGGCCGCGGCGGGGGTGGCACTGGTGGCGGTCATCGGCGTGGTGTTCTTGAAGGAGCCGATCAACGCCGCGATGATCGCCGGGCTCGCGCTGGTGATCGGCGGTGTCGTACTGATCGAAGTCGGGAGCGCGCAGTGAAACTCCAGGTCGACGGACGGAAGGCGCGCGGGGACAAGCGGCGGACGGAGATCATCGAGGCGACGTTGCGGGTGATCGAGCGCGACGGCGTCGCCGGGGTCACGCACCGGACGGTCGCGGCCGAAGCCGGCATCCCGACCGCCTCGACGACGTATCACTTCTCGACCCTCGACGATCTCCTCATCGCGACGCTCATCTCGTGCGCGCGGGATATGGCGACCGAGGTCTACTGGATGATCGACCGCGCCCGGTCGCGCGGCAGCCGCGGCGCGGAAGAGGTCGCTGGGCTGCTCGCCGAGGCGCTCGGGCCGCAGCGCGGGCGGACCATGGCGGAGTACGAGCTGTACCTGCTCGCAGCGCGCAAGCCGGAGCTGCGCCCGGCCGCGCGACGCTGGCTCGACGTGCTGACCTCGATGGTCCGCCACGACAACGAGGTCGCGTTCCGCGTATTTCTCGCGGGTATCGACGGCCTGCTCATCCAGGGCCTGATCGACGACGAGCCGCCGTCGGCCGAAGAGCTGAGGCCGGTCGTGGACTACTTGCTCAAGCCCGCCTAAATAACTGGGCGCCGCGCGGGTGCTGGGTTACGTTGCCGCCATGCGGACAGTGGGTGCTTACGAACTGGACGACGACCCCGCACGGGTCGACCTCGACGTCGTGTGGAAGTTCCTGTCCACCGAGGCGTACTGGGCCCGGTGGCGGACCCGCGCCCAGGTCGAGGCGCAGGTGCGGAACGCGTGGCGGATCGTCGGCGCGTACGAGACGTCGGGCGGGCGCCAGGTCGGCTTCGGCCGCGCGTTCTCCGACGGTGTCGCGATGGCTTACCTCGCCGACGTGTTCGTCGTGCCGGACGCGCGGGGCACCGGTCTCGGCAAGGAGCTGGTCCGGGAGATGGTCGACAACGGTCCCGGCGCGAACTTCCGCTGGATGCTGCACACCTCCGACGCGCACGAGCTGTACCGGCAGTACGGCTTCGGCGAGCACACCGTCGGCCGCTACATGGAACGCGAAGCCGTCCACTGAATCAGATCTCCGGCAGGAACGCCCGGAGCAGGATGATCTCGCCGTCGTCCTCGTAGTCTCCGCCGTCGGTGGTGAAGCAGGGAGCGGCGCCGCCGGGGCCGTCGTTGAGGATGACGACGTCGTATTCCTCCCCGCAGTACGGCACTTCGTGCGCGGAATCGGCCTGTGCGGGGGTGGCCAGGATCGCCGGGGCGGCGGCCGCGGCGGTGAGTGCCGCGAGCAAGCCGATCAGACGACGTGTGTGCACGGAAACCTCCATGGCCGTGATCCTCGTGGCCGCCCGCGCCCGTGCCCGGCGACACACTGCACACGATCGGTTACCTGACGCCATGGGTTGATCCTCAGCCTCCCATTTACCTATAGTGCTAGGTAGATAGATAAATGGAGGAACCGATGATCGAGTTCCATCTGGACACCAGGTCCCGGCTCTCGCCGTACCAGCAGCTGGTCCAGCAGGTGCGGCACGCGCTGCGCCTCGGCCTGCTGAGCGAGGGCGATCAGCTGCCGAAGGTGAAGGACGTCGTCGCGCAGCTGGCCATCAACCCGAACACCGTGCTCAAGGCCTACCGGGAGCTGGAGCACGACGGGCTCGTCGCGGCCCGACCCGGTGTCGGGACGTTCGTGACGGCGACGCTCGCCGGGCCGCCTCCTGCCGTGCTCGGCGGGTTGCGGCAGGACCTGCTGAAGTGGCTGGCCGCGGCCCGGCTGTCCGGCCTCGACGACGAAGGTATCGAGGCGTTGTTCGCGACCACGTTTCGCGCCTCCGTCAGGAGGGACATAGCGTGACCGCGGTACTGGGGGCCAGGAACCTGGGCAAGGAGTACGGCCGGAAACGGGCGCTGACCGGCTGCACGCTGGACATCCCGGCCGGGCACGTCGTCGGGCTGGTCGGCCCGAACGGCGCGGGAAAGTCGACGCTGCTGAATCTCGCGGCGGGGATGCTGACGCCGACGACCGGCAGCATCGAGGTGTGTGGTGGGGTGCCGGGCAGCGGGCAGGCACAGCTGGCCAAAGTCGGCTTCGTCGCGCAGGAAACGCCCGTCTACAGTGGACTGACCGTCGACGGTCATCTGCGCCTCGGCGCCCGGCTCAACCCGGGCTGGGACGACGCGCTGGCTCGCGGCCGGATCGCCCGGCTCGGTCTTGATCCGCGGCAGCGCGCCGGGAAGCTGTCCGGTGGGCAGCGCGCCCAGCTCGCGCTCACCCTGGGCATCGCCAAACGTCCCGAACTGCTGCTGCTCGACGAGCCGGTCGCCGCGCTCGATCCGCTCGCCCGCCGCGAATTCCTGGCCGACCTCATGGAGATCGTCGCCGAGTACGGGGTCAGCGTCGTGTTGTCCTCGCATCTGGTGGCCGACCTCGAACGCGTCTGCGATCGCCTCGTCGTCCTGGTCGGCGGCGAGGTGCGGCTGGAGGGCGACGTCGAGGAAATCCTGGCGACCCATCGTCGGCTGACCGGCCCGCGCCGCGACGTCACCACGTTGCCCGCCGATCAGCACGTCGTCTCCGCGAGCCACACCGACCGCCAGACGACGCTGCTCGTCCGCACCGAGGCACCGATCCTCGATCCTCAGTGGACAGTCGGCGAGCCCGGCATGGAGGACCTCGTGCTCGCCTACCTGAGCGGCACCGAGACCGGCCGTCGTCCGGCGCTGGAGGTGCTCCGATGATCTGGCTGACCTGGCGCCAGTTCCGCGTCCAAGCCGTTGCGGTGTACGGAATTCTGCTCGTCCTCGCCGCGGTTCTCGTGCTCGCTGGACGGCCGTTGCCCGGTTCCCGCGCTCCGCTCGATCCCGGTCATGGCCTGCTCTACCACGGCGGAATCGTCGTGATGTACGCCCTGCCCGCGCTCATCGGCGTGTTCTGGGGCGCGCCACTGGTCGCTCGTGAACTGGAGGCGGGTACCCATCGCCTGGCGTGGAACCAGACCGTCACGCGGTCCCGGTGGCTGGGTGTGAAACTCGCGCTCATCGGGCTGGCCGCCGTGCTCGCGGCCGGGTTGCTCAGCCTCGCGGTCACCTGGTGGGCGGACGCGGTCGACAATGCGGTCACCACCGGCGACAGGGGCGGTTCTTTCGCGGTGCGCCTCTCGCCGGTGATCTTCGGCGTTCGCGGAATCGCGCCCATCGGTTACGCGGTCTTCGCCTTCGTCCTCGGCGTCGCGGTCGGAATCCTGGTGCGCCGGACGGTGCTCGCCATGGCCGTCACACTCGTGGTCTTCGCGGCCGTCCAGCTCGCCGTGCCCTTCGTCGTCCGGCCGCACCTCCTGCCCGCGACCGAGGAGACCGTGACGATCACGGCGTCGAACATCGCGCGGATGGGGCTCAACGACGCGGGTGAGTTCGAACTGCTGACCGTCTCCGGCCCGCAGGGCGCGTGGATGCTGTCCAACGAGACCCTCGACGGCGGCGGGCAAGTGGTGCGGCCGCCGTCGTGGCTCGCGGAGTGCATCCCACCACCAGGTCGTACGTCCCGTCCCGTGCCTGCGAAGGAGTGCCTCGCCAAGCTCGCCGACGACGGTTACCGGCAACGGATCACCTATCAGCCCGCGGCCCGATTCTGGCCGCTTCAACTGATCGAGACGGCGCTCTACCTCGTGCTCGCTGCCGCGCTGTCGGCGCTGTGCCTCCGCTGGTCTCGTACTCGCCTTTCCTGACAGCGAAAGGAAAACCATGAAGAAAATACTTCGCGGGCTGACGGTCGCCGCCGCCTTGCTGCCCCTCGCGATGGGCGTCGCGCCCGCCGCCGTCGCGGAAACCATTCCCGCCTTGCCCGCGCCCACCGGTCGCGCCCCGGTCGGTATGACGTCGCTGTATCTGAAGGACACGTCCCGTCCCGACCCCTGGGCTCCGGGGGTGAACGCGCGGGAGCTGATGGTTTCCCTGTGGTACCCGGCGAGATCGGCGGACGGCGCGCGGGCCCGGTACATGACGCCCGCCGAGTCGGAACTGCTGCTGAAGGACGGCAAGATCACCACCCTGCCGCCGGACATCCTGAGCCGGACGCGGACCAACGCCGTTACCGACGCGCCGGCGGTGGGACGACGGCACAGCCTGCCGCTGATCGTGCTCTCGCCAGGGTTCACCAAACCGCGCAGCACGATGACCGCGCTGGCCGAGGACCTGGCCAGCCACGGCTACGTCGTCGCCGCGATCGACCACACCTACGAGAACGTCGGACAGTCCTTTCCGGACGGTCGCGTCACCACGTGCCTGGCCTGCGGGAATCCCCGGAACGACGAGTTCTGGCGGAAGGTGGTGCGTGGCCGGGCCGCGGACGTCTCGTTCGTGCTCGACGAGCTGACCGGGCCCCGGCCGCAGTGGCGGAATGCGGGCCTGATCGATCCGGCCAGGATCGCGATGGCGGGGCATTCCGTCGGCGGCGCGAGCACCATCCCCGCGATGCTGGCCGACTCGCGGATCCGCGCCGGGATCGACATCGACGGGACGACGCAGGATCCGATCCCGGACACCACCGCGTTGTCGCGGCCGTTCCTGTTCCTGGGCAAGCCGGTGACGTACACGCCGGGCAGCGGGCGCCCTGAGGCGCTCAGCTGGGAGAACGACTGGAAGCACATGACCGGGTGGAAACGCTGGCTGCTCGTGACCGGCGTCGTCCACCAGTCGTTCACCGACCTCGTGCTGCTGGGCGATCAGCTCGGCGTCGACTTCGGTGCCGAGCAGCCCGGCGCCCGCACGATGGACATCACCCGCGCGTACGCCCGGGCCTTCTTCGACGAGCACCTGCGCGGCCGCCCGCAGCCGCTGCTGGACCGGCCGTCGCCGCGCTATCCGGAGGTGCGCTTCTGCTCGGTGGAGCCCGCCGCCTGCACCTGAGTGTGTCGTGGGGCACGTCGTGTCACATCGGTTCCCGCCGGTCCGTCAGGGCAGCAGAACCGATCCTCGAGGAGGAAGCCATGACGTCGACCATCCTGATCACCGGCGGTACCGGCACGCTCGGCCGCCTGGTCGTCCCGCTGCTGCGGGAGGCCGGTCAGCGGGTCCGGGTACTGAGCCGGACCGGCCGTGCGGCCGAGGACGGCATCGAGTACGTGACCGGTGACCTGGTGAAGGACGAGGGTATCGAGGCCGCGGTGGCCGGGGCCTCGATCGTGCTGCACCTGGCCGGTGGCCCGAAGGGCGACGACGTGGCGACGCGGAACCTGGCGCGTGCCGCGGCGGCGGCCGGGGTGCGGCACCTGGTCTACATCTCGGTGATCGGCGCGGACCGGGTGCCGCTGGCGTGGATGCGGTCCAAGCTCGCCGCCGAGCGCGCGGTGAGCGAGTCGGGGGTGCCGTGGACGACGGTGCGGGCCGCGCAGTTCCACGACCTGGCGCTCAAGATGGTGGCGGGAATGGCGAAACTGCCGGTGGTCCCGAAGCCGGGCGGGCTGCGGCTCCAGCCGGTCGAGGCACGGGACGTCGCGGAGCGCCTGGTGGAGCTGGCCCTCGGCGAACCGGCCGGTCTGGTGCCCGACCTGGCCGGTCCGCGGGTCTACGGCATGGACGAACTGGTCCGCGGTTATCTGGCGGCGCAGGGGAAGCGTCGGCCGATGCTGCCGGTGCGGATCCCCGGGAAGGTCGGCCGGGCGTACCGGGCGGGCGGCAACCTGACCCTGGAAGGCGCCTCACTGGGGCGGGGTACCTGGGAGGACTTCCTGGCCCGCCGCTCTCCCGCCGCCGCATGACCCTCCACAAAGGACAAAAATGCCGTCAAGGCCACCTTACTGGCACCAGACGCCCGTAAGGTGGCCTTAACGGCATGTGGCCCCGTGCGTTACGGGACGGGCACGGCGACGCGGGTGCGGCGGCGCATGATGGTGAGGTACAGGGCGCCGGGGACGATCAGGCCCAGCAGCCACGAGATGTCGGCGCCACCGAGGACGGGCGCCATCGGGCCGACGAAGATGCCTTCGACGTTCGAGAACGGGATCTGCACGGCGATGCCGATGACGTAGGCGATCAGCGCGGGGGCCGACCAGCGACCGTAACGTCCGTTCGGGTCGTAGACGGCTTCGAGGTCGTAGGTTTCCTTGCGCACCAAGTAGAAGTCGACGAGGTTGATCGAGCTCCACGGCGTCAGGAAGTACAGCAGGAAGTCCAGGAACAGCACGAAGTTCCCGAGGAACTCCCCGCGTCCGAGCACCGCGATGACGGCACCGAGCACACCGACGATCGCGATGTAGGCGATGCGTGCGCCCTGGGAAAGGGCGGCGCGGCGGCTGAACGCGGTGAGGGTGGTCGCGACGGTCATGTAGCCGCCGTAGATGTTGAGCACGTTCACGGTGAACTTGCCGAGCGCGATCGCCAGCAGCAGCGGGATCAGCAGCGCCTCGCCGCCGAGGCCGACGACGTACGCGACTTCGTGGCCCTTGAAGGCTTTGCCCGCCACGGCGTAGGCCAGCGCACCGAACGACATCGCCCAGATCGCGCCGAGCACCGTGCCGCCGTAGGTCCACCAGAACGTCGCACGCACGGATGTCGTCGACGGCAGGTAGCGCGAGGTGTCGGCGACGTACGGGCCGAAGGTCAGCTGCCAGGACGCGGTGAGCGAGAGCGCGAGCAGGAACTTCGGGAAGTCGAGTGTCGGCATGGCGAGGACGGCGCCGAGATCGTGACCACTGACGAGCCGGATGCTCAGATACACGAACACGATCACCGAGAGCGCGGACGCGATCCAGCCGAACCGGTGGATGAGCTTGTAGCCGACGATCGCGATCAGCGCGGACAACGCCGCGTACAGACAGATCGAAACGTCGGTGGGCAGATGGGTGATCTGCGCGACGGCCTGTCCGCCGAGGACGTTGCCGCTCGCGAAGTACCCGAGGTACATCACCACGACGAGCACGAGCGGAAGCACGGCGCCGTACACGCCGAACTGCGCCCGCGACTGGATCATCTGCGGGATGCCCAGCTTCGGCCCCTGCGCGGCGTGCAGCGCCATCGGGATACCGCCGAGCGCGTTCCCCGCGACGACCGCGACGATCGCCCACAGCGGATGCACGCCGACCAGCACGGTGAGCGCGCCGGTGACCGCGGACGTGATCTGCATGTTCGCCGCGAACCACAGCGTGAACAGGCTGCGCGGATGGCCGTGCCGCTCGCTCGCGGGGACGGGATCGATCGAGCGTTGTTCCAGCGCCGCTGCCGCCATGGGACCTCCAGCCGTTCGTGCCTGGAGTCATTAAGGACAGCGAAGGCCGCTGGTCCTAGCCCCTTCCGGCGGATTCTGTCTGGCCGGCCAGACGTTCACGACCGGCGCTCGTGAGCGGCCGCCGGTCGCGGCTTCGGGCCTGTCACACCTCGCAAACGGGCGGCTTCGGGACGTCATGATCGAGGAGCACCGGCGGCGGGCGGGGCCGTCTTGGGGTGTCGTGCGGCGTGGGGGTGTCCATGACGAAAAGCATGGCATCGGGGTACGACAATCTCGGCGGGCCGGTTCGCCAAAAAACGTTTCACTTCCGAAACGCAGGCTTCGTCGTCCCCGATAGGATGATTCCCCGCGTTCCCGCTGTTCATTGTGCGCCTTTTTCCCTAAAGTCTCTCCGCTGTGCGGTCCCTGCTCAGCCTCCTCGTCCTGCTCCTCCTCGGCGTGCTCGCCACGTCCTGCTCGGCTTCGGACGTGCCTGTCGTGCGTCCGGCCACCGCCGCGGTCATCCGCGTCCCGCAGGCCGCGCCCACGATCACCAAAGCCCTTGAGACAGCCCACGAAGGCGACCTCGTGCTCGTCTCGCCGGGCGTGTACCACGAGAGCGTGTACGTGCGCGTACGGGGTGTCGTCCTGCGCGGAGTCGACCGCAACGACGTCGTCATCGACGGCGAAACCAAGCGGGACAACGGAATCGTCATCGCGGCGCCGGGGGTGAGCGTGGAAAACCTGACCGTCCGCGATCACCGGGAGAATGGCGTGCTCGTCACCGGGGTCACCGGGTTCCGCGTCTCGTATGTGACGGCGAGCAATAACGGCAACAACGGAATTGCCGCTTCTCAGGCGCAGCACGGCGTGATCGAGCAGAATTACACGTCCGGAAGTGCTGAATCCGGAATCTTCGTCGGGGCGTGCGAGGCTTGCGAGACCGTCGTCCGCGACAACGTCGCGGAGCACGACGCCACCGGTTTCCAGAGTGCCCGGGCATCGCGGCTTCGGGTCACCGGCAACCGCTTCACCGGAAACCGGGTGGGACTTCAGTCCACATCGGACACCAAGATCATGATCGCGGGCAATGTGGTGGGCAACGACGCCGAGCGGGCGGGCCCTGCCCGCTACGACGGGGTCTTCGGGCGGGGCATCGTCCTTGCGGGCGGGCGGCACAACGTGGTCACGAACAACCGGGTCACCGGCAACCCAGCGGCCGGGATCGTGCTCGACTCCACCGAGGATCTCGGGCCGGTGGGCAACCGGATCGTCGGCAACCTCCTGAGTGGTAACCGGGTCGACCTCGCCTACACCGCGTCCGGCGGACAGCCCGGTGGCGCGAACTGCCTCGCGGACAACCAGCTGGCGACCACTGTCCCGCGTGACCTCGTGATGCCGTGCCCGGCGGGCGGCAAGGAAGCCGTGGGTGAGCGACTCGACGCGGTCGACGCGCCGCGAGGTCAGGCCGCGCCCCGGCCACCTCGGCAGCCGGGCCTGCCGGACGCGGCGACCGCACCGCCCCGGCCTGCCTTCGGCCTGCCGGAAGCGGTGCGTGCCGGTTCGATCCGGGTGCCAGGGCCTGAACTGCTGGTCGACCGCGTCGGAACGGCCTAGCTCAGCCCTTGTTCTCGTAGATCGGGGTGATCGTGGCTCGTGCGATGCCGTGGCCGAAGAGGTTGAAGCCGAGGAACGCCGGCGTCGCGTCCTCGCCGACCTCCAGCTTCTCGACGTCGACCGCGTGCACGGCGAAGATGTAGCGGTGCGGCCCGTGGCCCGGCGGCGGCGCGGCGCCGAGGAACTGCTTGACGCCACCGTCGCCCTTGAGCGTGACCGCTCCCTCGGGCAGCCCGGACCCGCTCGCGTCGCCCGCGCCGGAGGCCAGCTCGGTGACCGACGCCGGGATGTTGAAGACGGCCCAGTGCCAGAAGCCGCTCGCGGTCGGCGCGTCCGGGTCGTAGCAGGTCACCGCGAAGCTCTTGGTCTCGGCGGGGAAGCCCTCCCAGGACAGGTGCGGCGAACGGTCCTCGCCACCCGCGCCGAAGATGCCGGACAGGTGCGGCGTCGCGAGCGTCTCGCCCTCCGCGACGTCGTTGCTGCGCAGGGTGAACGACGGAAGCTGGGGCAGGAAGTCGTACGGGTTGGCTGACTGCGGCATGGAACCTCCCGATCACGGAAAACCGACGCTGCCAGGCTAGGACCAGTGGTGCCGGGGCGCGGGGCCAGGCTGCGGTTCTCCTCAGGGATGATTGGGGGGCTTCCCGGATGTCGGAGGGTGCTCGCCGCTCCTACCCTCATCGGGACGCGAGTCGTACTGAGGGGAACTGAGGGGACAAGAGCATGGCGCGCCCGCTTCTGGCACTAGGTGGCATCGTTTTGATCGGCGTGGGGGTGGCCGCCGGATTCGGGTTCCTGTGGCCGTCGAAGGCACGAGCCGACGCCGAGGTCACGACGCCGATCACCAAGGTGCGGCTGGACAACGGCTCGGGGGAGGTCAAGATCCACACCGGCAGCGGCCCGGTGCGGATCCACCAGGAGTTCTCCTACCGGTGGAGCAAGCCGTCCGACAGCTACAAGGTGGACGGCGACACGCTCGTGCTCCAAGGCTGCGGGAGGAACTGCTCGGTGGACTACGACGTGATCGTCCCGGCCGGAGTGCCCGTCACCGGCAGGAACGATTCCGGCGGCGTTCGCATCTCGGGGGTGGCGAGCGTCGACGTCACCGTCGATTCCGGGCGGGCGGAGGTCACCGATGTCGCGGGTCCGGTCAAGCTGGCCGTCGACTCCGGGGCGACCGAGCTGCGCGACATCGGCCAGGACGTCACCGTGCGGTCGGATTCCGGGTCGGTCACCGGCTCCGGGCTGCGCGGCAAGGTCGACGTCAAGGCCGACAGCGGTCGTGTCGAGTTGAAGATGGCCGCGTCGAACGACGTCAAGGTGCACGCGGACAGTGGGAGCATCGAGGTCGACGTGCCCGGCGGTCCCTACCGCGTTCTCGGGAACACCGACAGCGGGCACCGGGACATCGGGGTGGCGAACGACGCGTCGGCCCCGCACACCCTCGACCTGACCACCGACAGCGGCAGCGTCAAGGTGCGTGCCGCGTGAGGCTCTGGCTCGGGGTGGCCGCGGTGGCGGCCGCTCTGGTGCTGCCGTCCGCCGTGGGGCACGCGCGCGCCGAGTCCGAGCCGATCTGGAGGCCGTGCGCGACAGCGCAGGAGCCGGGCGCCGAATGCGCGTCGCTGCGGGTGCCGATCGACAGCGCGGACCCGGGAGCCGGTATGAAGACCGTCACCGTGAAGCGGGTTCCGACGCCTGGTACGGGCGGTTAGTCCCGTTCGCGTCACTGTGCATACCCGGGTGACCTGATCATGCTTTCGAGTGGCTTTCGGGGCACACTGCTGGCGAAAAGCCTGGTCAGCAGGGTTACGTTCAGTTTTTCGGCGATCTCGGGAACAAGAGCCGCGACCTGCCCGTTAGCCTAGTACGAAGGTTGAGCGCATCCGACTCAAGTCTGCTTGACGGGGCGCGCGGAGGCCGGATAGAACTTGACTCGGGGCCGCTCAATGTGGACAGCGGCGGCGCCGAAGCAGCAGGTCACGAACAACAAGCAGTAGAGCTGCGTTACTCAGGAGGATCACACCATGGCGCGAGCGGTCGGCATCGACCTCGGCACGACCAACTCGGTCGTCGCCGTCCTTGAGGGCGGCGAGCCGACGGTCATCGCCAACTCGGAAGGTTCCCGCACCACCCCGTCCATCGTCGCCTTCGCCAAGAACGGTGAAGTGCTGACCGGCCAGCCGGCGAAGAACCAGGCCGTGACGAACGTCGACCGGACCATCCGGTCGGTCAAGCGGCACATCGGTACCGACTGGAAGACCGAGATCGACGGCAAGAACTACACCTCGCAGGAGATCAGCGCGCGCGTGCTGATGAAGCTCAAGCGCGACGCCGAGGCGTACCTGGGCGAGCCCATCACCGACGCGGTCATCACTGTCCCGGCGTACTTCGAGGACGCGCAGCGCCAGGCCACCAAGGAGGCCGGGCAGATCGCGGGCCTGAACGTGCTCCGCATCGTCAACGAGCCGACCGCGGCCGCGCTGGCGTACGGCCTGGACAAGGGCGAGAAGGAACAGACCATCCTGGTCTTCGACCTCGGTGGCGGCACCTTCGACGTCTCGCTGCTGGAGATCGGCGAGGGCGTCGTCGAGGTCCGCGCGACCTCCGGTGACAACCACCTCGGTGGTGACGACTGGGACGAGCGCATCGTCACCTGGCTGGTCGACAAGTTCAAGGCCGCCAACGGCATCGACCTCACCAAGGACAAGATGGCGCTGCAGCGCATCCGTGAGGCTGCGGAGAAGGCGAAGATCGAGCTGTCCAGCTCGAACTCGGCCAGCATCAACCTGCCCTACATCACCGTGGACGCGGACAAGAACCCGCTGTTCCTCGACGAGCAGCTGTCGCGCGCCGAGTTCCAGAAGATCACCTCGGACCTGCTGGAGCGCACCCGTCAGCCGTTCAACAACGTCATCCGTGACGCCGGTATCGCCGTCGGCGACATCGACCACGTCGTGCTCGTCGGTGGTTCCACCCGGATGCCCGCGGTGTCCGACCTGGTCAAGGAGCTGACCGGCGGCCGCGAGCCGAACAAGGGCGTGAACCCGGACGAGGTCGTCGCGGTCGGCGCGGCGCTGCAGGCCGGTGTGCTCAAGGGCGAGGTCAAGGACGTCCTGCTGCTGGACGTGACCCCGCTGTCGCTGGGCATCGAGACCAAGGGCGGCGTGTTCACCAAGCTCATCGAGCGCAACACCACGATCCCGACCAAGCGTTCGGAGATCTTCTCCACCGCGGACGACAACCAGCCGTCGGTGCAGATCCAGGTGTTCCAGGGTGAGCGCGAGATCGCCGCGCACAACAAGAAGCTCGGCATGTTCGAGCTGACCGGGCTGCCCCCGGCCCCGCGTGGCGTGCCGCAGATCGAGGTCACCTTCGACATCGACGCCAACGGCATCGTGCACGTCCTCGCGAAGGACCTCGGCACGAACAAGGAGCAGTCGATGACGATCACCGGCGGCTCCGCGCTGCCGAAGGACGACATCGAGCGCATGGTCAAGGACGCCGAGGCACACGCCGAGGAGGACAAGAAGCGCCGCGAGGAGGCGGAGACCCGCAACCAGGCGGAGACGCTCGTCTACCAGACCGAGAAGTTCGTCAAGGACAACGAGGACAAGCTGCCCGAGGAGCTCAAGGGCAAGGTCAAGACCGCGATCGACGAGGCCAACGAGGCGCTCAAGGGCACGGACTCGACCAAGATCCGCGAGGCCATCGAGAAGCTGAACGCCGCTTCGCAGGAGCTGGGCACCGCGCTCTACGCCAACGCGAACGCCGACGGCGCGGCCGGTGCCGCGGGCGCTGGTGCCGCCGACGGCGCGGCCGGTGCGTCCGACGCGGGCGCCAAGGCCAAGGCCGATGACGTCGTGGACGCCGAGATCGTCGAGGAAGAGCCGAAGGACACCAAGAAGTGACCCACAGCTACGACGAAACCGAGGGCCGGGGCCCGGACGAACCGGTGGTCGTAAGGGATCGGCGGCGGATCGACCCGCAGTCCGGTCAGGTCCGCCAGCCCGCCCCGGAGAGCGAACAGCCGGTGGAGGAGCCCGTGCGCGAACCCAAGCACGCGGCGGGCCCCTCGCTCGGCGAGTCCACAGTGGACGAAGCCGTCGAGGCCGCGTCCGGCGTCGAGAAGGAGCTGGCCGAGCGCACCGCCGACCTGCAGCGCCTGCAGGCCGAGTACGCGAACTACCGCAAGCGGGTCGACCGCGACCGGGAGGCCGTGGCGCAGTCCGCGAAGGCGTCGGTGGTCGGCGACCTGCTGCCGTTGCTCGACGACCTCGAGCGGGCAGAGCAGCACGGTGATCTCACCGGCGCGTTCAAGGCCGTCGCGGACAAGCTGATCGGCTCGTTGCAGCGGTCCGGCCTCGAATCGTTCGGTGCCGAGGGCGAGCCCTTCGACCCGAGCGTGCACGAGGCGGTGCAGCACAACACCTCGCCCGAGGTGGCGGGCCCGACGGTCACCGTGGTCATGCGCCGCGGGTACCGCTTCGGGGAGCGGGTGCTGCGGGCCGCGCTGGTCGCGGTCACCGACCACGAACCGGGCGCCGCGCCGGTGGACCCGCCGGTCGGCGGCGAGCTGCCGCTGGACGGCCTCGATGAGCAGAACCAGCAGTAAGTCGTCACGTGAGGAAGGAGGAGACGTTCGGTGAGTGCGCGAGAATGGATCGGTAAGGACTTCTACCGCGAGCTGGGCGTCTCCTCCGACGCCACGGCCGACGAGATCAAGAAGTCCTATCGCAAGCTCGCCAAGGAGAACCACCCCGACGCCAACGCGGGCAACGCGGAGGCCGAGCAGAAGTTCAAGGCGGTCTCCGAGGCCTACGGCGTGCTGTCGGATCCGGCCAAGCGCAAGGAGTACGACGAGGCACGGCGTCTCTTCGGCTCCGGCGGCGCGGGCGGGTTCAACTTCCCGGGCGGTGGCTCGGGCGGCTTCGACGTCGGCGACATCTTCGGTCAGGCGGGCGGCCAGCAGGGCGGTTTCGGCGGGCTCGGCGACATCCTCGGCGGGCTGTTCGGCCGTCGCGGTTCGGCAGGCGCCACGGCGAACCGGCCGCAGCGCGGCGCGGACGTCGAGACCGACGTCCGGATCGACTTCGTCGAGGCGGTCAAGGGCGCGACCCTGCCGCTGCGGCTGTCGAGCCCGGCGACGTGTTCGACGTGTGGTGGCCAGGGCGCCAAGCCCGGCACCTCGCCGCGGACCTGCCCGACCTGTCAGGGATCCGGGCTGGTCAGCCGCAGTCAGGGCGCGTTCGCGTTCTCCGAGCCGTGCCGTGACTGCCGTGGCCGCGGGACGATCATCGACGACCCGTGCCCCGAATGCGGCGGCGAAGGCGTCAGCACTCGCACGCGGACGCTGACGGTCCGGATCCCGCCGGGTGTCGACGACAACCAGCGGATCCGGCTGGCCGGTCAGGGCGAGCCCGGCCGTGGCGGGGCGCAGGCGGGCGATCTGTACGTCCGCGTGCACGTCGCGCCGCACGAGCTGTTCGGGCGCAAGGAACTCGACCTGACGCTTTCGGTGCCGGTCGACTTCACCGAGCTCGCGCTCGGCACCACGATCACCGTGCCCACGCTGGAGGGCAAGGTGTCGCTGAAGGTGCCACCGGGCACCGCGAGCGGCCGGGTGCTGCGGGTGCGCGGCAAGGGCATCGCGAAACGGGACGGTTCACAGGGCGACCTTCTGGTCACTCTTCAGGCGGCGGTTCCCGCCAAACTGGACGACGAGGCGCGCGCGGCGCTGGAGACGTACGCCGAGGCGATGGCCGGGCACGATCCCCGGCCGGAGATCACCAAACTGCTCGAAGGCAGGTGAGTGCGATGTTCGGCGGACTGCCCCACGGCGCGGACGAGGACACGCCGGTGTTCGTCATCTCGGTGGCGGCACAGCTTTCCGGCATGCACGCGCAGACCCTGCGGTCGTACGACCGCCAGGGTCTCGTCTCCCCCGGCCGGACCTCAGGTGGTGGTCGGCGCTACTCGATGCGGGACATCGCGCTGCTGCGCGAGGTGCAGCGGCTCTCGCAGGAGGACGGCGTCAACCTCGCGGGCATCAAGCGCATCATCGAACTGGAGAACCAGGTCGACGCGCTCCGCTCCCGGCTCGCCGAACTGACCGAAGAACTCGCGGCCGCCTACGCCGCGGCGGAGCGCAGCGTCGCGGCGGTGCACGCTTCGTACCGGAAGGATCTGGTGCCGTTCCAGCCCCAGACCTCGCTGGTCGTGTGGAAGCCAACGAAACGCCGGTAGATTCCGGCTTTCGGCGCGGATGGGGCGTCCGGTCCTCGTGACCGGGCGCCCCATTCTTTTCGTACCCGGTTCACCTCGGCCGAAGTCCGTGATGTCCGCCGCAAGGTCGTGAACGGTCCGCTGAGGATGTTGTAGTATCCGGCTATCGGGGTAGAAACGTGCTCCCCGGGAGCACGCGCATACGCGGTATCGAGCGATCCGTCACTCCTTCACCTCGAAGGAGTGCGCAATGCGTCCCCCTGTTCATCGACAATCCCGCGCGACGCCGAGTACCCCTCGGTCGCTGGTCGAGGTTTGGCCTGCGCTGGCCGGGCTCTCGGCCGTGTTCCTGTTCGAGATGCTCGACAACTCGGTCCTCAATGTCGCGTTGCCGACCATCGGCCGTCAGCTCTCCGCCTCGACGACCACCCTGCAATGGGTGACCGGGGCGTATTCCGTGGTGTTCGGCGGGCTGATGCTGGCGTTCGGAGCGCTGGCCGACCGCGCCGGCCGCCGCAAGGTCATGCTCGTCGGCCTCGTGCTGCTCGGCGTGGCGAGCCTGGCCACGATGTTCGTCACCGTCGCGTGGCAGCTCATCGCCGTCCGGGTGCTCATGGGTGTCGCGGCCGCGATGACGACGCCGGGGTCACTCGCCCTCGCGTTCCGGCTGTTCACCGATGACAAGCTGCGCGTGCGCGCGACCACGCTGATCTCGACGGTGGGCCTGGTCGGTCTCGCTGTCGGCCCCACCGTCGGCGGTTTCGTGCTCACCTTCGCGCCGTGGCAGGTCCTGCTGCTGGCGAACGCGCCGGTCGCCGCGCTCGCGTTCATCGGCATTCGCGTCGGTATCCCCGCCGATGACCCCGCCGACCTGCACCGTGATCCGATCGACGTCGCGGGCGCTGTCCTGGGTACCGCGACGATCGTCCTCGCGCTTCTCGCCCCCACGTTCTTCGTCGAAGCAGGCGCCGCCTCGGCGCTGCCCTGGGTCGCCACCGCGGCGGCCCTCGTCGTCGGGACCTGCTTCGTCATCCGCGAGAAGACCGCCCGGCACCCCTTGCTCGACCTGAAGCTCGTCGCGCGCCCGCTCGTGTCCAGTGGTCTGGCGCTCAAGGCGGCGGCGGGACTGGCCACGGCCGGGCTCAGTTACCTCGTGACACTGCAGCTTCAGCTCGATCTGGGCTGGACACCCGCCCAAGCGGCCATCGGGATGCTGCCCCAGGTCGTCGTCCTGATCGCCGGGGGTGCGCTCATCAGTCCCCTGATCACCCGCGTCGGGCTCACCAAGGCCGCCTGGCTCAGCGCCGTCGCGGTCGTGTGCGGACTCGCCGTCTACACGGCACTCGGCAGGCTCGGCTACGTCTGGATCGCCGCCGCACTCGTCCTCGTCGCGGCGGGTATGCGCGTGGTCGGTGTCGTGGCGGGCAACAACGTGATGCGTGGCCTGCCGGAGAACCGCACCACCATCGGAGCCGCGCTCATCGATACCGCCAGCGAGGTCACCACCGGGATCGGCATCGCCCTCAGCGGCACCATTCTGGCGGCGATCTTCCCCGGCGCGCTGACGAAGGCCGTTTGGAGCGCCCAGCAGACCGTCGACTTCGGGGACGCGATCACCTACGCGGGTCTCGCGCTCACCCTGTTGTCCGCGACTCTCGTGGGATGGGGCATCGTCCGCGGTCCTCGTGCCGAGAGCGACGTGCCCGCATCGTCCACTCCCGACGCGACAGACGCTTAGAGCGGCCCTTGAGGCGGTCCTGATGCCCTCGATGACGCGTACGACCGCGGCGTCTTCGGGCATCGCCTCCGCACGAACGGACCGTTCGTGCGCCTCGAAGTCCGCGAATGCCACATTGAGGGAATCAGAGTCCCTCAATGTGGCCTCCACGGACACGATTCCCGTGCCGCGCCGTTTCCACGGGAACCGTCCGTTGTGGACAACTAGTGCCCTGCGCTGTCGAAGTCGGGGTTTTGTCGGTTCCGGGCGATAGAATGGTGCAGGGACGTCCCCCAGGGCGGGTGGGGGGTGCCTTGGTGGTGGGGCAGGGGCGTCAGGTGGTGTAGCCGAGGAGCTGCTTGATCTCGGCGGTGCGGGATTCGACGATGCGGTGGGCCAGATCGCGGGCGGCGGGGTTCTTGCCGGTCGAGGTTTCGGTCTGGGCCATTTCGACGGCGTTGTGCTGGTGCCCGGCGAGGATGTCGAGGAATCGGCGCTCGAAGTCCTTGCCGGGAGCGGACTTCAGTGCGCCGACCAGATCGGGGTCGGTCATCCGCATGCCACCGTGCGCCGCGTGCGCGCCCGCGTCGGCCGTGGCGGGCTGGCCCCAGTCACGCAACCAGCCCTTCATGCCCTCGGCCTCGGACCGTTGCGTCGTCTCGATCGCCGCGGCGAGTTCGGCGACCGCCGGGCGCACCGGATGGTCACGCGCCAGCCGGACGATCTCCACGCCCTGCTCGTGATGCGGGATCATCATCTGCAGGAACATCACGTCGGCGGCGTTGAACTCCGGCGCGCTCGACGGCGTGCGTACCGGTGGTGGGGCCGCCGCGCCCCCGGAACATCCGGTGAGCACCAGAAGCGCGACAGCCAAACCCAGGAAGAGCCGGAACCTCACAGTTTCTGCCACAGCGCGGGCGTGCTCGACGGTTCCCAGCCGGGCAGCGCGGTGTGGGCCTGGAGGCATTTGTACGTCGCGCCGTTGTAGGTCACTTCGGCGCCCGGCTGATACGCCGTGCCCGCGGTCCACGTGCCACCGGTGGGTGGCGTCGTGGGCGTCGTGCTCGGAGGGGTGGTCGGGGGTGTCGTCGGCGGAGTGGTGGGCGGAGTCGTCGGGCCGCCACCGCCGATCTGCAGGTCGACGCACGCGTAGAAGGCATTGGCCGTGTCGGCGATGTTCCAGATGGCGAGCAGCTTCTGCCTGCCGGTGAACGAGCCCATGCTCACGGTGTGCTGCACGGTCGCGCCCGGCTGCCTGCCGTGGTCGTCGAACACCGCGAGCCGCGTGCCGCCGATGTAGTACTCCCAGGTGCTGGTCGCGTGCCGCGCGGTCAGGACCCAGTTGAACGACACCGAGTTGCCGACCGACGTCGACGGCCACGGCTTGGATTCGTCGTCGAGTTCGGAGAAACGGCCGACACCGCCGCTGCAACTGCGCAGGCCCTTCGGCCCTTCGACGCTTTGGGGCTCGTAGATGATGTCGCCGCAGTTCGGCACCTTGCCCTGTGCGCACATCGCCTGCCTGCTCGGCGGCGAGGAGACGTAGCCGTGCGCGCTGGCGATGGTCGCCGGCAGGGCCACCACGATGAGCGGGGCGAGTGCGGCACCGGCCGCGGCCGCCCCGAGTTTGTGCTTCCACGTCATATCGGCTCCTCGAACAGCTCTGTTCCAGAGGGCGAAGCGTTTCCGTCTCTTGGCGGAAGACGTGGTCTAGACCATAGAAGTAAACGCATACAGTGGTCAACGAAGAGCCACTGAACGGCCGTTCGCGCAGGTCCGAACGGCTCACTCCGTTCGGACGAGGTGCTCGTCGAAGAACGCGGTCACCCGGCGCCACGCGTCTTCACTGGACGCCTCGTGGTAGCCGAACCCGGCCACCTTGATCAAGGCGTTGAGCGGGCCGAGCCGGAACTGGTTCGCGAAGCTGTGCCCGGCTTCGGGATATTCCTTGACGTCGTGGGGAATCCCGGCTTCGGCCAGTTTTACTTCGAGCTTGGCGGCGGCGCCGCGCAGGCTGACGTCCTTCTTGCCGAAACTCGCGACGACCGGGCAGGCGCCGTCCAGGACGGAGAGGTCCTTCGGCAGCATTCCGTAATAGGGTGCCGACGCGTCGAATTCCCGGGTCGCCGCGATCAACGCGAATCCGCCGCCCATGCAGAACCCCACGACACCGACCTTGCCGGTGCAATCCTCCCGCGCGGCGAGCAGTTGACGCGAGGCTTCGATATCGTCGAAAGCGCGTCCTTGCTGCGCGAAAAGATTTTGGAAAACGCCTTTCACGCAGCGGACGAGCCCGCCGCGCGAGTACATGTTCGGGCTCAGCGCGAGATAGCCCTCCGCGGCGAACCGATCGGTGATGTTCCTGGCGTCCTGCGAAAGGCCCGTCACGTCGTGGATGATCACGACGGCCGGATGCGGGTCGTCGCCTTTCGGCTCGGCGAGGTAACCGTCGATGGGGCCGCCCGGTGCGGGGACGCTGATCTCCATGTCGCGACCTTAGGCCGAAACCGCCGGTTTCGCCATACCCACGGTATCCGGAATGCGCGGACACTTCAGTCCAGCGTGAACGGGTCGTAGGAGATCCGCTCCAGCTCGGTGCCCGTCGCCAGCAACTGGGCGATCGTGGCGCGGATCATCGGCGGCGATCCGGACACCAGGATGTCGTGGGTGTTCCACGCACCGCGCTGAGTCACCGCGGTGGCCAGCGATCCCCGATCGCCACCGGGCACCGCGCCCTCTTCGGTCACCGGGGTGATGGTCAGCCACCTTGCCGTCGCGGCCAGCTTGCGCAGATCACCCAGCGCGTAGAGGTCTCCTGGTCTTCGACCGCCGAAGAACAGGTGGACGCGCGGGTTGTGCTTCCAGCAGGACAGATCGTCGAGAATGGACAGCAGCGGCGTGATCCCGGTGCCGCCGCCGATCATCAGCAGCGGTCGCGGCCGGGCGGACGGCTGGACCGACAGCGAGCCCATCGAGGGTCCGATCCGCCACACCTCGCCGGGCCGGGTGTGGTGCACGATCGCGCGGCTCACCCAGCCGCCGGGGACGGCGCGGACGTGGAACGTCAGGATGCCGTCGTTGCGCGGGGCCGTGGCCGGGGAGAGGTAACGCCACAACCGCGGCCGGTGCGGGGTTTCGACGCTCACATAGCCGCCAGGATGGTACGGCAGCGGCTCGGCGGTCCGCAGCCGTACCAGCGCGACGTCGCGGGTGAGCCTGCGGTGTTCGACCACCGTCGCGGACCACCACGACGGTCCGGCTTCGGCCGCCGCGGCCTCCCGCATGGTCTTCGCGATCAGTCCGTACGCCGTGGTCCATGCGGCCTCGATCTCGGCGGTCCAGCGGTCTTTGAGAAAGCGTTTCAACGCCGCGACGAGCGCGGTCCCGACGGCGTCGTAGTGACGTTCCAGCACGTCGAACTTGCGGTGGTCGCGGCCCAGCTGGCGCAGGAAGGTGACCAGCTCGTCCGGCCGGTCGACCATCTGGACGATGTAGACCAAGGCCCGCAGCAGTCTGTCGCGCTGGACGGTCATGGTGATCGGGAACAGCGCCCGGGTTTCCGGCGCGATCGTGAACAGCACGCCGTAGAAGTACCGCGCGACTTCGTCGGCTTTCGGCTCGACCGCGGCGAAACTGTCGCGGACGAGTCTTGCCATCCGCTGGCTTTCGGCTGCCGGAACCGGTGGCAGAGGTGTTCGGGCATACGTCATCGGCTCAATCATCGGGAATGGGTATCTCCAGTTCTGACAGGCATTCCTGCGATCCAACGCATCGCATCCGCGGTGCCCGCCCCCGAGCTTTCCCGACCCTATGCCCATTCCCCGGAAAAGACGCGGAATTGGCGTACTTCCGCTCGAACGGAGCAATTTCGACACGCCTCGTCAACCCCGAATGTCGCTGAGTGAAAACGATCTTTCGAGGTTTTTTGTTGGCACGACAGGGTTTTCACCGGGTAAGAACCGGCGAATTGCGTGCGGTGCCGGCTCAGTCGATGGTGAACGGGTCGTACTGGATCTGGTCCAGCGCGCTCCCGGCGACGAGCATCCGCGACACGGTCGCGCGGATCATCGCCGGTGACCCCGCGACCAGGATGTCGTGGCCCTCCCACGCGCCGTAGCGGGTGACGGCCTCGGCGAGCGTGCCCTGCTCGCAGCCCGGCGCGTCGTCACCGCGTTCGACCACCGGCGTGATGGTCAGCCACGGATTGGTCGAGGAGAGCGCGCGAAGCTCGTCGAGGTCGTAGAGGGAGTCGCGGGTCGGGCCGCCGTAGAACAGCCGCACCTTCGGGTTCTCGCCCCACAGCGCGAGGTGGTCGAGAATGGACCGCAGCGGCGCGACGCCGGTACCGCCCGCGACCATCACGACGGGGCGCCCGCTTTCCCTGTCGATCGCGAGCCTGCCCAGCGGCGGCCCGAGCCGCCAGACGTCCCCGGGCTGCGTGTGGCTGACGATCGTGCGGGAGACCCAGCCGCCGTCGACGGCGCGGACGTGGAACTCGATGCCGCCGTCCTCACGCGGCGCGTTCGCCGGGGACAGGTAGCGCCACAGCCGCGGCCGCTGCGGCACCTCGACGCTCATGTACTGCCCTGGCAGATACGGCACCGGGTGCTCGGGCATGACCCGCACCAGTGCGAGGTCCCAGGTGAGCCGCCGGTGTTCGAGCACGGTGGCCTGCCACGACGCCGGGTTCGCGTCGGCCGCGGCCGCCTCCTGCATCGCGCGCGCGACGATGGTGAACGCCTCGGCCCAGGCGCGCTCGACCTCCGGGGTCCACTCCGGACCGAGATGGTTCTTGAGCGAAGCGAGCAGCGCGGTGCCGACCGCTTCGTAGTGGCGCGGCACGACGCCGAACTTGCGATGGTCCCGGCCGAGCTGCCGCAGGAACGGCACGAGGTCGTCCGGCCGGTCCACCATCTGCACGATGTGCACCAGCGCGCGCACCAGCCTGCCGCGCTGTACCTCCATGTTGATCGGGAAGAAGTCGCGGGTGGCGGGCGCCAGCGTGAAGAGCATCCCGTAGAAGAACTGCGAGATCTCCGGGATGAACGGTTCGGACTTCTCCCAGGTGACCCGGATGAGCCGCACCATGGCGGTGACGGCGGGCGGGGCCTCCCGGGGGGTGGAGGAGCGTGGGAGCGGGCTGACCGAATCGGCTGTCATGGGCAGGTATTCGCTGGTCGGGAGTGCGGGCGAGCAGGGTGGCGACTATTCACGAACTGCCCGAGGGTGAAGACGGCAATTCTCGCCGTACTGGAACGCCAGGGGGCCTCCGGAGGAATCGACCACTACTCCACCTCTTCGATTGAACCGGGCCACACCGATCGCGGTTCGTGGCTCGTCCGCAGAGTAGCCGCCAAGCGGCTCTTTGCCTGCATCGTTGCTCCGGACGGGTGTATCGCCGGGACACGGACGTGGGGCAGCTCACCGGGTCGATAGTTGTGCTACGCAACCTTCTGGAGATATAGTTGTATGGCGCAACCAAGTGAGGGTAGGGAGACTCCGATGGGCAGCACGACCGAGGGTGAGGACGTCCGGCTGGAGCTGGTGCGCGAGCTCAGGGCCGCCGCCCTGATCCAGCACGCCTGGATCATCCAGGCCTGGAAGACTCAGCCCGACCTGCACCCCGCCGCCGTCATGCTCCTCTCGGACCTCGCGAAGTCCGGCGAGGCGCGGCCGTCCGAACTGGCGAAGCGCCGGTTCGTCGACCTCTCGGTGATCAGCAGGCAGGTCGCGCAGCTGCGCGAGGCCGGGCTGATCGACCGGCGTCCCGCCCCCGACGACGGCCGCGCGACGCTCATCAGCGTCTCCGAACGCGGTCACGCGGAGCTGGGGCGCTGGCGGGCCACCTATCTCGAATTCATGAAGAACGCGCTGGACGAGTGGGACGAGGAGCGGATCACCACCCTCACCACCGGCCTGGCGGAGCTGAACGACGCCCTGCGGACGACGCTCGGTGCTCCCGGAGGCTGTTTCGCCGCGGCGGACAAGGAGAAAGTGAGCAAGGAGTGAGCACGATCGATTCGCAGGCCGGTGGGCAGGAGATGTCCCACCGGCAGATCATGAAGGCTTTTTCCGGACTGCTGCTGGCTTTGCTGGTGGCGATGTTGTCGTCGACGATCGTGTCCAACGCGCTGCCGACGATCCTCGCCGACCTGCACGGCACGCAGGGCGAGTACACGTGGGTCGTCACCGCGATGCTGCTCACCTCGACCGCGACGACGCCGATCTGGGGCAAACTCGCCGACCTCTTCAGCAAGAAGCTGCTCTACCAGCTGGCGATCGCGATCTTCACGATCGGTTCGGTCCTCGGCGGCATCGCGCAGTCGATGCCGGAGCTGATCGCCTACCGGGCACTGCAGGGCATCGGGCTCGGCGGCCTCCAGGCGCTGGTCCAGATCGTCATCGCCGCGATGATCCCGCCGCGGGAACGCGGCCGCTACTCCGGTTACATCGGCGCGGTGATCGCCGTCGCGACCGTCGCCGGCCCGCTGGTCGGCGGCCTGATCGTCGACTCGCCGCTCGGCTGGCGCTGGTGTTTCTGGGTCTGCGTGCCGATCGCGGTGATCGCGTTCGTCGTGCTCGGCAGGACGCTGCGGCTGCCGGTGGTCAAGCGCGAGGTCAAGATCGACTGGTTCGGTGCGACCCTGCTCGTCGGCGGCGTCGCCCTGCTGCTGGTGTGGATCTCCTTGGCGGGCAAGAACTTCGCCTGGGTTTCGTGGTCGACGCTGGCCTATGTCGGCGGCGCGGTGCTCGCGCTGGGGCTGGCGGTGTTCGCCGAGACGCGGGCCGCCGAGCCGGTGGTACCGCTGCGGCTCTTCCGGAACCGGACGTTCACCCTCGCCGTGCTGGGTTCGCTCGCGGTCGGCACCGGGATGTTCGGCGCCTCGGTGTTCCTCGGCCAGTACTACCAGCTCGCGCGCGGTTTCACGCCGACGCACGCCGGCCTGATGACCATGCCGATGCTGCTCGGGCTCGCGGTGTCCTCGACGGTCGCGGGCCAGATCATCTCCCGCACCGGCCGGACGAAGCAGTTCATGGTGCCGGGCGCGGTCCTGCTCGTCGCCGGGCTGTTCCTGCTCTCCACGATCGACCACGCCACGAACCTGACGCTCATGGGCGGCTACCTCGCGCTGGTCGGCGTCGGTGTCGGGCTGCTCATGCAGAACCTGGTGCTGGTCGTGCAGAACGGCGTCGGGATGAAGGACATGGGCTCGGCCTCGTCGGTGGTCACGTTCTTCCGCTCGCTCGGCGGGGCGGCCGGGGTGTCCGCGCTCGGTGCGGTGCTCACCTCGCACGTCTCCACGAGCATCGCGGAGTCGCTGGCGAAACTCGGTGTCCCGGCGGGGGCGGCCAAGGGCGGGGGCACGCTCGACATCAAGTCGCTGTCCGGGCCGATGCAGACGATCGTGCACACCGCGTACGGCGACGCGATCGGCAAGGTCTTCCTCATCGCCGGCTGTATCGCGGTGGTCACGCTCGTCGCCGTGCTGCTGATGAAGGAGGTCCCGCTGCGCCGGTCGCTGGACGTCGAGACGGTGGTCGTCGACGAGGTTGTCGAGCGGACACCGCTGGGGACGTCCGTCTCGATTTCGGTTTCGCACCTGCACGGCAGGGTGTTCGGGACGAACGGACGGCCGGTGGAGGGCGTCGTCCTCACTCTCACCGACGCGTCCGGACGGCAGGTCGACCTCGGGCACACCGGTCCCGGCGGCGAGTACCGGCTGACCGCGCCGGGCCCCGGTGATCACGTGCTGCTCGCGACCTCGGACGCGATCCGGCCGCAGGTTTCGACCGTGCGGCTCGACGAGATCCCGCTGCGGCACGACTTCCTGCTGGAACGCACCGGCGGTCTCGGCGGCAGGGTCCGCACCGCGGGCAGGCACGCGGCGGTCGCGGGCGCGGTGGTGACCGTGACGGATGGTCAGGGCACGGTCGTCGACTCCACGCACGCGGGCGGCGACGGCTGGTACGGGATTTCGGGTCTCACGCCGGGGGCGTACACGCTCACGGTGGCCGCGCCGGGGCACCAGCCGCTCGCCGGGGCGTTCACCGTCGGGGCCGGAAGCCGGACCCGATACGACGTCGAACTGGCACCGGTCCCGCGTGTCGGAGCACGCCGCGCGGGCTGAACACGAAAGGGATTCCCGGTAGCACGCGAAGTGCTACCGGGAGTGTCATTTACGCTGGAAAAAGGCGGCTTTCGGACCTGCCTCCGCACCGTTTTCCGGCAGTAGCGTTTGGCGCGTGACAGGTGTCCGGGCGGCGCTGCTGTGCGCGCTGGGTATCGACAATTTCGGCTCGGGACTATTCCTTCCCCTGGCGCTCGTCTACGTGACGCGGGTGGTCGAACTGCCGCTCGCGGTGGCCGGGACGGCCGTCACGGCGGGCACCCTCGCCGGCCTTCTCGTACCGCCGGTCGCCGGGCGGCTCGTCGATCGGATCGGGCCACGCTCGGTGGTCGTCGGCGCTCAGCTCGTCCAGGCCGCGGGGCTGCTGTGCTACCTGCTGGCCGGCGGCTTCGGCATGGTCGTGCTCGCCGCGGTGCTCCTCACGACAGGTCAGCAGCTGTTCTACAGCTCGCTGTACGCGCTGATCGCGCAGGTCGCCGGGGACGTGCCGAAGGACCGGCCGTTCGCAGAGGCCGGGATGGTGCGGGCGGGCGCGTTCGGCCTTGGCGGGGTGGCCGCCGCCGTCCTGCTCACCGGCATCGAGCAGGACGGCTACCGGATCGTGGTCGCCGCCGACGCCGTCAGTTTCGGTGTCGCGGCGCTGATCCTGGCGGTGTTCGTGCGCACGGTGCCGCCGCGGCGCACCCGGCGGCGGATGTCCGCGCGGGTCTGCCGGAACCGGCCCTACCTGGCGTTGATCGTGTTCAGCGGACTGTTCGGGCTGTCGCTGGACTTCTTCCTCGTGGGCACCCCGGTGTTCGTGCTCGAGCAGCTGCGCGGACCGGTCTGGCTGCCCGGCGCCATCCTGGCCCTGCTGACCGTGTTGACCAGCGTCGGCGGGACGTACGCGCTGCGCCTGACCCGCTGCCTGAGCCGGATCGCCGCGATGCGGCTCGGTTCGGCGTTGTTCGCTGCGTGGTGCGTTGTCAGTCTCGGCGTGCTGCTCCTGCCCTCAGGCTGGGAGGTGCCGTACCTGCTGGCGGCGACGCTGGTGTTCGCGGCGGGCGATCTCGTGTTCGGCCCGCGCTCCGGGGCACTGGCCGAGGCCGCGGCGCCACCCGAGGCCAAGGGCCGCTACCTGGCCGCTTTCCAATACGCGTTCACCGTCGCCCAGGTGCTGGCCCCGGCCATCGTCGCGCTCTTCGCCGTCGCCGTGTGGTTACCCTGGGTGCTGGTCGGGATCTGCGCCTGCCTCGCCGTCGCCGGGCTCGGCAGGCTCGGCCCCCGGTTGCCCGCGCACGCCGTACAACCAATTCAGAGTTGAGCGGAACAGACTCAAGTTTCCTGACGTTATACCTGTCGAGAGGCATCGCGATCTGCGGTGACCAGGACTTTTGACCAGACTACGCACGAAGCAGTACCCGAGCACGAGGTGAGGGATGGACGCTTTCAACCCGACCACGAAGACCCAGCAGGCGATTTCCTCCGCGGCGCAGGCGGCCACGATGGCAGGCAACCCGCACGTTGCGGCGGCACACCTGCTCGGCGCCCTGCTGGCGCAGGGTGAGGGGCTCACCGCGCCGCTGCTGACCGCGGTCGGGGCCGACCCGGAGCAGGTGCACAAGGAGCTCGAACCGATCATCGGCGCGTTGCCCTCGGCGACCGGGGCGACGGTGTCGACCCCGCAGTTCGACGCGCCCGCCGTCAAGTCGCTTTCCCGCGCGCAGCAGCTCGCGACCGAACTCGGCGACGAGTACGTCTCGACCGAGCACCTGCTCGTCGGGCTGGCCACCGAGGGTGCGCAGGTCGCCGACCTGCTGCGCCGCCACGGCGCGACGCCGGACGCGCTGCGCGAGGCGTTCGCCAAGGTCCGCGGTTCCGCGCGGATCACCAGCCCGGACCCGGAAGGCACGTTCAAGGCGCTGGAGAAGTACGGCGTCGACCTGACCGCTCGGGCCCGTGCGGGCGAACTCGACCCGGTGATCGGCCGGGACACCGAGATCCGCCGCGTCGTGCAGGTGCTTTCGCGGCGTACCAAGAACAACCCGGTGCTGATCGGCGAGCCGGGCGTCGGCAAGACGGCCATCGTCGAAGGGCTCGCGCAGCGCATCGTCGCCGGTGACGTGCCGGAGTCGTTGCGTGGCAAGCGGGTCGTGGCGCTGGACCTCGGTTCGATGGTCGCCGGCGCGAAGTACCGCGGGGAGTTCGAGGAGCGGCTCAAGGCCGTGCTCAAGGAGATCACCGACTCCGCGGGCGAGGTCATCACGTTCATCGACGAGCTGCACACCATCGTCGGCGCCGGGGCGACCGGCGAGGGTGCGATGGACGCCGGGAACATGATCAAGCCGATGCTCGCACGCGGCGAGCTGCGGATGGTCGGCGCGACCACACTGGACGAATACCGCGAGCACATCGAGAAGGACCCCGCGCTGGAGCGGCGGTTCCAGCAGGTGCTCGTCGGCGAGCCGTCGGTCGAGGACACCATCGGCATCCTGCGTGGCCTCAAGGAGCGGTACGAGGTGCACCACGGTGTCCGGATCACCGACGCCGCGCTGGTGTCGGCCGCGGCGCTGTCCGACCGCTACATCACCGCGCGGTTCCTGCCGGACAAGGCGATCGACCTCGTGGACGAGGCGGCGTCGAAGCTGCGCATGGAGATCGACTCGCGGCCGGTGGAGATCGACGAGGTCGAGCGCGCCGTGCGGCGGATGGAGATCGAGGAGATGGCACTGTCCAAAGAGGACGATGCCGCCTCCCGTGAGCGGCTCGCCGCATTGCGTGCCGAACTGGCCGAGAAGCGCGAAACGCTGACGGCGCTGACCGCGCGCTGGCAGAACGAGAAGGGCTCGATCGAGAAGGTCCGCGAGCTGAAGGAGCAGCTGGAGCAGCTGCGCGGCGAGTCGGAACGGGCCGAGCGCGACGGTGACCTCGGCAAGGCCGCCGAGCTGCGGTACGGCCGGATTCCCGTGCTGGAGAAGGAGTTCGAGGCCGCGACGGCCGCGAGCGAGGTCAGTCAGCAGAACGTCATGCTTAAAGAGGAGGTCGGCGCGGACGACGTCGCCGATGTCGTCAGCGCGTGGACCGGCATCCCGGCCGGACGGCTGCTGGAGGGCGAGACGGGCAAGCTCCTGCGCATGGAAGAGGAGCTGGGCCACCGCGTGATCGGGCAGGAGGAGGCCGTGAAGGCGGTGTCGGACGCGGTACGCCGCGCCCGCGCCGGGGTCGCCGACCCCGACCGGCCGACCGGTTCGTTCCTGTTCCTCGGCCCGACCGGCGTCGGCAAGACCGAGCTGGCGAAGGCGCTGGCGGAGTTCCTGTTCGACGACGAGCGCGCGATGCTGCGGATCGACATGAGCGAGTACGCCGAGAAGCACTCGGTGGCCCGGCTCGTCGGCGCGCCGCCCGGGTACGTCGGCTACGACCAGGGCGGGCAGCTGACCGAGTCCGTCCGCCGCCGCCCGTACTCGGTGGTGCTGCTCGACGAGGTCGAGAAGGCGCACCCGGACGTGTTCGACGTGCTGCTGCAGGTACTCGACGACGGCAGGCTGACCGACGGCCAGGGCCGCACGGTGGACTTCCGCAACACGATCCTCGTGCTGACCTCGAACCTCGGCTCGCAGGCGATCGCCGACGCGTCGCTCGACGAGCGGCAGCGGCGGGATGCCGTGCTTTCGGTGGTGCAGCGGCAGTTCAAGCCGGAGTTCCTGAACCGGCTGGACGACATCGTCGTGTTCCACGCGCTCGGCACCGAGCAGCTGACGTCCATTGTGGACATCCAGATCGCTCGGCTGGCGTCGCGGCTGGCGCAGCGCCGGTTGCACCTGGAAGTCACCGACGGTGCCCGCGAATGGCTGGCGCTCAACGGTTTCGACCCGATCTACGGTGCCCGTCCGCTGCGGCGGCTGGTGCAGTCGGCGATCGGTGACCAGCTGGCCAGGAAGCTGCTCTCGGGCGAGATCCGGGACGGCGACACCGTGCGTGTCGACCTGCCGGACATGGAAGCCTCCGACGCGCTGACCGTCAGCAAGGTCTGACGCGCTCCGTCCGATTGGGCTGTGAAGGACTCCTTACCGGCGTCCAGCGCCGGTAAGGAGTCCTTCACGGATCCCGGCGCGGGTGCTGCACCGGAGGCATGTCGCGAAGGGGCCATTGTGGACGTTGAACGTCCTGAACGGGCCATTCGCGACCTCGGCACAAGCCGGACCGGGCCCAGCGGCGGCAGCGCATGTCCCCAACGGCGCGTTCGGGACGTTCACCCTCCCCTGCGCGTCGTTCTGGACACCAGGCGCTGACAGCGTTGTCACCGCCTCCCGCGAACGTCGCGTTTTCATCCGGATGGAGCAGTGCGTCTGGCGCTCCGGAACGGCGGCGGCGGGCGATTGGCTCGAAAGGGGCGGCGCGACACGGCGCGGGCGATCATCTCTCGCGGGTCGAGGGCGATACCCTGACCTTCGTGGGTATTCCTACGTGGATCTGGTTCGTCATCGCCGCCGTCGCGCTGGTGGCGGGTCTAGGGCTGCTCGCCGCCGACCGGGCGAAGGAGGGCTCCCGCAACCGGGAGCGGATGCGCTGGGCCCAGCTGCGCGGCTGGCAGTTCGTCGAGGAGGACGAGCGGTTGCCGCGGCAGTGGTCCGGCGGTGCGATCGGCTACTTCGGCGCGGACGCCGCGGTCAACGTCGTGGCAGGCTCGACCTTCACCTCCGACGGCCGCCGCCCGGTGTTCATCTTCGACATCGAGTCGGAGGGGCAGATCCCGGCGGTCGTGGTGGCGGTGCGCTGCAACAAGGTCCACCGGATCCCGATCGAGATGTGGCTGTCCAGCGTGCCGTTCCAGCGCGCCGACATGCCCGAGATGCTCGGCCCGATCGGCCAGCGCTACGCGTTCGCCGACGACGCCGAGGGCGCCCGCCAGGTCATCACCCAGGATCTCGTCGACGCCGCGGACCAGCTCGGCGGCGACGTCGGCGTGGCGTGGCTGGAGAACGAGTGGGTGCTCGCCAGCGTCGTGCCGAACGCGGGCCCGTCGCGGCTGGAGCGGCTGCTGCGTGACCTCGGGGAGATCGCCGACATCGTCGACCCGTTCGACGAGGAGGCCTACGACAGCTCCGGCGGCCGTCACTGGCAGCCCGGCGACACCGGCCAGCAGCCTGCCGTGCCCGCGCAGCCGCAGCAGCAGACCCCGGCGCCGGTCCCCCCGGCGGCGACCCGGCAGTTCCAGACCCCCGAACCGCGCTCGCCGGAGGACCGCCCCGGCTCCTGACGGGGCCCGACGATCGGGGCGCTTGCCTCAGCGGAGCGGGCTACAGCGTCAGTGCGGGTGGCGAGAGGTCGACAGGCGGCTGATCGGCGACGCCGGCGCTCAGCGACTGGACCCGTGTCGCGTGCGGCTGGTCCGGCAGGACGCCGCGCACCGACGTCGTCGTCCCGCCCTGCACCCGCATGACGTGTTCGATGCCGAGGTCGCCGCTGATCGAGTCGGTCAGGTCACCGTCGACGCGAGGCGGGGTCTCGTCGGTCGAGGCCCGGTTGGCGAGATTCGCCGCCTGGGTGGTGCCGACGTTGCCCGACACCGACCCGGCGTGACCGCCGAGCACGTGTGCCTGCTCATAGGTGCCGTTGGTGATCCCGGCGAGGCGCTGCGACAGCGTGCCGGACTTCGCGGCGGTGAGCGTGCCGCTGAACTGGCCGCGTCCATGTTGCGCCGACGTCGTGCCGAACGCCGCGACCTCGCCGAAATCGACGGCCTGCCCGGAGGAACGGGCGCCGTCGAGACTGCCGCCGAGGTCGCCGGCGAACCGGCCTTCACCGGAAGGGCCCGTGTCGAGCGTGGCCGAACGGGCGAGGCCGGAGTCGAGCCGCTCGGCGTTTTCTGTCAGCAGATCGGTTCTTTCCGGGAACCAGACGCCATGGCGGCTGGATTCCCCGGCGCCCAACAGACGCCGTTCCTCTTCGTGCGTGCGCGCGGCACCGGCGGTGGAGTCGACCGAAAGGGCGCGCGTTTCCGTCCGGCGCAGCCATTGGTCGTTTCCCGCCGACGCCACCAGTTTCCCGAGCCGCGCCATGTGGACCTGGCTCTGCCGGGCGCCTTGGCTGTCGTCGGTCGTCCGCGACGTGCCGGGCGCGCCGCGGGGGTCGGTGACGGTCGTGTCGCGGTCTTCGTGACTGCCGCCCGCGGCGTGCCGGAGGTCCGAGACGACGCTCGCGGCGCCGACCTGCTTGCGGTACACGTCATGGCGGACGACGTCGACCGAGCCGTGGGACGCCGAAGTCCCGGCGTCGGAGTTCGACGTCAGGTCGCGGGTGATGCTGCTGTCGTGCTGGTGATCCAGCGGGAGCGGCAGGAGATCGAGGGGAAGGGTGGCGGCTTCGGCGGGGGCGATGAGCGCGGTGGTGGCAGGGGCTGCGAACAGGAGAGCGAGTGGTGCGGCACCGGCAGCGACCTTGGGCAGATAGGGCGCTTTCCGCTTGGTGTGCTTACCCATGCGCGGACCATACGACGCCACGCCGATGACCGCACCTTATGGCCTGACCTGGGGGTATGTTCACCCACATGACCACCACCGCCGTGATCACCGGAGCCACCGCGGGCATCGGCGCGCAGTTCGCGCGCACGCTCGCCGCCGAGAAGTACGACCTGGTGCTCGTCGCCCGCGACGCCGAGCGCCTCGCCGCGTTCGCCGGAGAAATCACCGAGCGCCACGGCGTCAACGTCGAGGTCCTGCCCGCTGATCTGTCCGAAGTGGACGGACGAGCGAAGGTCGAGGAGCGGCTGACGAGGCCGGTCGACCTGCTCGTCAACAATGCGGGATTCGGGCTCAACGGGGATTTCTGGACCATTCCGCCGGACGCGCTGCAACGCCAGCTCGACGTCAACGTCACCGCCGTGCTCAGGCTGACCAGGGCCGTGCTGCCCGGGATGATCGAGCGCGGTCGCGGAGATGTGATCAACGTCAGCAGTGTCGCGGGGTTCTTCAGTGGCCGCGGCTCGACGTACACCGCGAGCAAGAACTGGGTCACGTCCTTCACCGAGGGCATCGCGGCGTCGTTGCCGCCCGGGGTACGGATGATCGCGTTGTGCCCCGGCTTCACGAACACCGAGTTCCACGAGCGTGCCGGGATCGACAAGCCGGGGCCGAAAGCCTTCTGGCTCGACGTCGAGCAGGTCGTCACGGAGGCACTCGCCGATCTGCGCCGTGGCAAGGTGATTTCGGTGCCGAGCCTGCAGTACAAGGCCCTCGTCGCGATCGGCGGGCTGCTCCCGCGCGCGGTGCTGCGCCGGGTCAGCGGCGGCTTCGGCGGCAAGGGACGCACCTGAGGTAGGGCCGTCCCTACCTCGCGAAGGCGCGCTGGCACCAGGGTCAAACCCCACCGCGCTGTCTAGCGTTTCCGCCATGAGAACTGGGTGGAACGGGACGGGCGACGCGGTGCGGCTGGAGGCCGTCCGCAAGGACTACGGAAACGGCGTCGTCGCGCTCGGCGGGGTCAGCCTCGCCTTCCCGCGTGGTGAATTCACCGCGGTCATGGGGCCGTCGGGATCGGGCAAGAGCACGTTCCTGCACTGCGCCGCCGGGCTCGACCGGCCGACCTCCGGCACGGTCACGCTCGACGGCCAGGACCTCGGCGGGCTCGGCGAGACGCGGCTGACGAAGCTGCGCCGCGACCGCGTCGGGTTCATCTTCCAGGCGTTCAACCTGCTCCCGGCGCTCACGGTCGAGCAGAATGTCGTGCTGCCGCAACAACTCGCGGGCCGCCGCCCGGATCGCAGGCTGGTGAGCCACATTCTGGAGCGCGTCGGCCTCGCCGGACGGCGCCGCCATCTGCCCGGCCAGCTTTCCGGTGGTCAGCAGCAGCGGGTCGCGATCGCCCGCGCGCTCGTCACCGATCCGGCGGTGGTGTTCGCCGACGAGCCGACCGGCGCGCTCGACACCCGCACGGCCGCGGAAGTCCTCGCGCTGCTGAGGGAATCCGTTCGGGCCAGCGGCCAGACGGTGATCATGGTGACGCACGACCCGGTCGCCGCGTCCTATGCCGATCGCGTGATTTTCCTTGCGGACGGCCGGATCGCCGGTGAACTGCCGAGGCCGACCGCGGACGCCGTCGCCGAGCGCATGACGCACCTGGGTGCCTGGGCGGCGGTGGGTGCCTGATGCTGCGGCTCGCACTTCGCACGCTCCGCCTGCGCAAGGGTGGTTTCCTCGCGACGTTCGTCGCGGTGTTCTTCGGCGCGGTGCTGGTTTCCGCGTGTGCCGGGCTGATGGAGACCGGGATCCGCTCGGAGGCGCAGCCGCAACGTCTCGCGGGCGCGCCGATCGTCATCGGCGGGCAGCAGAGCATCGACATCGCCCGTGAGGACCCCGCCGAATACGACGCCACCAAAGGCAAGGACCTGAAGACCCGGACGGGCACGCTGCCCGAGCGCGTCCGGCTCGATGCCGGGCTCGTCGACCGCGTCCGATCCGTGCCCGGCGTGACCGACGCGGTCGCCGAGGTTTCCTTTCCTGTCACAGTCGCCAAGGCGGCCGATGTCCTTGGCCACGCTTGGAATTCCGCCACGCTCACGCCGTACGCGCTGACTTCCGGCACCGCGCCCGCACCCGGCGAGGTCGTCCTCGACGCCGGTCTGGCGCGCAACGCGGGACTGTCCATTGGGGACCGTATCGACGTCGCCGCGCACGGCAGTGCGAGCGGATACCGGGTCGCCGGGATAGCCGCGGCGCCGCGTGCGATGACGCAGTCCGCGTTGTTCTTCGCGTCTTCCGACGCCGAACGGCTTTCCGGACATCCCGGCCGTGTCGACGCGATCGGCGTGTTCGCGACCCGGGACGTCGATGCCGTGGCAGCGCGCGTCAACAACGTCGTCCGGAACGCGAACGCGGTGGTGCTGACCGGCGTCGACCGCGGGCAGATCGAGTTCCCCGAGGCGAACGCGAGCGGCGAGAAGCTGATCGTGCTCTCCGCGGTTACCGGCGGATTGTCGGTGACGGTCGCTATCTTCGTCGTCGCGAGCACGTTGGCGCTGTCCACCCAGCAGCGGCAGCGTGAACTCGCCCTGCTGCGTGCCATCGGTACGACACCGCGTCAGCTGCGGCGGATGGTGCTCGGCGAGGCGCTGGTCGTCGGGCTGCTGGCCACCGCGCTCGCCGCGGTGCTCGGCCCGCTCGTCGGCGGGCAGTTGTTCGAGCAGCTCGTGGCAAACGACGTCGTGCCGTCGGTGGTGGCGTTCCACCAGGGCTGGCTGCCCGCCGTCGTCGCGTCGGGCGCGGCGCTGCTGTCCGTGGTGCTCGCGTCGGTCGTCGCCGGGTATCGGGCGGGCCGGATCCGCCCGACCGAGGCGCTCGCCGAGTCCGCCGTGACTGTGCCGATCGTTACTAATCCGACCACAGTCACGGCCGAACGGCTTCGTAAGAACGGTTACGTGCGGCGCGGGGGGCGGCCTACTTTTGGCCGGATTAGTAACGCCCGCTGGGTCACGCCGACGCGCGTCATCCTCGGTGCGTTGTGCTTCGCGGGTGGCACCGCGCTGGCGATCGTCACCGTGGCCGTGATGAGCGGTCCGGTCGCGGCGAGCACGGCCGGTCCGGCGGTGATGTTGTGGGCGATCGGGGTCGCGACGATCAGCCCCGGCGTCACGAAGGTGACGGCCGCGCTGCTGCACGCGCCGGTGAAGCTGCTCAGCGGTATCAACGGCTGGATGGCGCTGCGCAACACCCGCGTCGGCGCGCTGCGCGTGTCCGGCGCGGTCACCCCGATCATGCTCGCGGTCGGCATCGCCACCGGGAACATCTACCTGCAGACCACGCAGGAAGCGGTGTCGAACCAGGCGTTCACCGAGGATCTGCGTGCCGACGCCGTCGTCAGCGGTCCCGGCGGCGTCGCGCCGGAGCTGGTGCGGCGCGTCCAGGATGTCCCTGGTGTGGCGGGCGCTTCGGAGTACGTGACGAGTTCGGTGTACGTCGAGAAGCCGTACGAATCCGGGCAGAACGACGAGGGCTGGCCGGTCGTTGGTCTGACCGCGAAGGGCGCCGTGCAGACCACCGCGACGCAGGTGACCGCGGGCGGTCTCGACGCGTTGTCGGGCAACACCGTCGCGGTGCCCGCGAAGCTCGCCGCGGACCTCGGCCGGGGCGTCGGCGACAGCATGACGTTGCGGCTGGGCGACGGCGCCCGCGCCGACGTCCGGATCGTGGCCCTGCTGACGCAGCGGCCGGGCTTCGAGAACTTCGTGCTGCCCGCGGAACTGGTCGCCCCGCACACGACCGCGGGCCTCGCGCCGCAGCTGCTCGTCCGCGCCGCCCCCGGTGTCGACACGGCCACACTGACCACGCGGGTGCGAGAGGCGACCACGGGTTTTCCGGTGCGGGTCGGCGACCGCGACGCGCTGATCGCCGCGCACACGAAGGGCAACGAGGTCGGCGCGTGGGTCAACTACCTGCTCGTCGGGATGATCATGGCCTACACCGTGATCTCCGTCGTGAACACGCTCGTGATGGCGACCATGCGGCGGCGCCGGGAGTTCGGCCTGCAGCGGCTGTCCGGGTTCACCCGGGCGCAGGTGCTGCGCATGGCGGGCATCGAGGGCGGGCTGACCGCGCTCATCGGGATCGTGCTCGGGACCGTCGTCGCGGCCGGGTCGATCGTGCCGTTCTGCCTGGTGGCGAGTGATTCGCTGCTGCCGTCCGGTCCGGTGTCGATCTACCTCGTGGTGATCGGGCTGGCCGCCGCGCTGGCGCTCGCCGCGACGTTCGTCCCGGCCTGGTTCGCCACGCGCGGCCGGCCGGCCGAGGCCACGGCCATCGGTGAGTGACGGCGGGGCCACGCTCCGGCGTGTGTAAGACTCTCGGCCGTGGCGATTCCCGCGTTGGACAAGGCAGCGAAACTCGAACTGGCCAGACTGGTCACCGAACTGGCCGTAGTGCACGGAAAGGTGACCCTCGCGTCCGGCAAGGAAGCCGACTACTACGTCGATCTGCGGCGGGCGACCCTGCACCACGCCGCCGCCCCGCTGATCGGCAAGCTGCTGCGGCAGCTCACCGCCGACTGGGACTTCGTCGCGGCGGGCGGGCTGACGCTGGGCGCCGACCCGGTCGCGCTGGCGATGCTGCATTCGGCCGCGAACGACGACGTCGTGCTCGACGCGTTCGTCGTCCGCAAGGCCGTCAAGGAGCACGGCATGCAGCGCCGCGTCGAGGGCGTCGAGGTGCGCGGCCAGCGCGTGCTGGCCGTCGAGGACACCTCCACGACCGGCGGCAGCGTGCTCACCGCCGTCGAGGCGCTGCGCGAGGCGGGCGCGACGGTCGTCGGCGTGGCGACCGTCGTCGACCGGGACACCGGCGCGCGGGAGGCCGTCGAGAAGGAAGGCCTCGAATACCGCTACGTCCTCGGCAAGGACGACCTCGGCCTGAACTGAGCGAGCTGAAGGACGCCTTCGGTGCACTCAATGCACCGAAGGCGTCCTTCACTGCGCGGGATGCACTGAAGGCGTCCTTCAGCACACCCGGCCCGCCTACTTGCGGAAGGTGTCCTTCACCTTCTCCGCCGCGTCGCCGACGGCGTCCTTGACCTTCTCGGCGGCGTCCTTCAGCCCGGCCTTCGCCTGGTCCGTCTTGCCCTCGGCCTGCAACTGCTCGTCCCCGGTGACGTTCCCCGCGGCCTCCTTGGCCTTCCCGCCGAGGTCGTCCGCCTTGTTGCTGATCTTGTCGCCCCACGACATCAGGCACCTCCGGTGTTCCTCGGTCGCATCCCTCGCGGACGCGCTCACCGGTACGACACCGTCACCCAGTGGAACGGCACGGATTCGCCGGGGTGGCGATGATCACCCACAATCCACCCGTGACGTTCTCCGCTCCCGGGTGTCCTCCTTCCCGAGGAGGTGCCGTGACCACGACCAGTGCGGAGCCCGGCACGCCGCTCGACGACGCGACCCTGGTCGGCCGCGCCCGTGACGGCGACGTCCGGGCGTACGAGCAGCTCGTGCTGCGTTATCAGGGTCCGATGTTCAAGCTCGCGTCGCGGATGCTCGCGGATCGCGCCGACGCCGAGGACGTCGTCCAGGACGTCTTCCTCACGGCGTGGCGCAGGCTCGCGCAGCTCAACGACGACGCGGCGTTCGTCGGCTGGCTCTACCGGACCACGACCAACCGCTGTCTCAACGTGATCAGGGCGCGTCGTCCGCGCGCCGACGTCGACCTGGACACGGCCGAGTCGCCGCGGGCGGAGACCCGGCCCGAGCACGCCGCCCAGGTGTCGAGCCAGCTGGCGGCGCTCAACGAGGCCCTGCAGCGGCTCACTCCGCCCCAGCGGGCGTGCTGGCTGCTGCGCGAGGTGCACGGCCGGTCGTACGACGAGATCGCCGAGATCGTCGGCGCGAACGCGGTGGCGGTCCGCGGTCGGATAGCGCGGGCGCGAGCCCAGTTGGCCGAGGTGATGAAGCCATGGCGGTGAACAACACGACCGAGGAGTACGAACTGCCGTGCGGCCGGGAGCTGGAGCGGGTCTGGGAGCGCATGGACGTCGTCGGCGCCGGTCTCGCCGACGAGCACGAGCTGTCCTGCCCGCACTGCCGCGTCGCCCGCGAAAGCCTGCTGGCGCTGCGCGAGGCGACGCAGGAGCTGGTGGCCGAGCCGGAAGCCACACCGCCCGACCTGGTCGGCCGGATCATGTCCGCCGTCCGCGCCGAGGTCCGGCGCGGCCAGATGCTGAGCCTGCCGTCGACGGAGCTGGGCCCGGTCGAGGTGAGTGAACAGGCCGTCGCGGTCGTGCTGCGGTACGCCGCGGACTCCGTCGGCGGCGTCCGGGCCCGCCGGTGCCGGGTCCGCGCTGTCGGTGAAGGGCCGCACGGCGAAAGCGTCGTGGAGGTCGAACTCACCCTCGCGGTGAGCCTGCGGAACGCGGCGGGTGGCGAGGCGTTGTCGCAAGTGCGGGACCGGGTCACCGCCGCGGCGGCGGCGAGGGTCGGCCTGGTACTGGCGAAACTCGATCTGGTGATGGTCGACGTGTACGAGGAAACCGCGGGGGACGATCGATGACCGTGTCCGACCTGACCGACCTGCCCCGGCCGGGAGCGGAGTTCGTGATCGCCGATCCGGTGATCGCGAGCGTCGCCGCGCGGGCCGCGGTCGAGACGCCCGGCGTGGTGCGGCTCGAACCCGGACTGCGTGGGCTGGTCACCGCGTGGACGCGGGCCGCTCGGCAACGCTGGAAGGGCCTCGATCCGGCCCCTTCCGACGGCGTTCGCGTGCGCCGCGCCGACGACGGGACGCTGAGCGTGTCCGTCGACCTCGTCACCTCGGCGGTCGACCAGGCCGCCGCGGTCGCACAGGCCGTGCAGCGCGGCGTCGTCCGGGTGGTGGCCGAGCAGACCGGCCTGACGGTCGGCGAAGTGTCCGTGTCCATTTTGGACATCGAGCCGGAGCAGTGGTGATGTCGGCGGACGAAGTCACCGAGAAACTCGTCGGCGCGGTCAAGGCGATTCCCGGTCTTCGCCCGGCGACGCCCATCGCGGAGGAAGCCACCACGTGGCTGCCGTGGGACTGGGACGGGTTCGCCGGCGAGCTGAGCGCCGAACTCGTGGAGATCCGGCTGATCGCCACCCGGCTGCCGCTGCCGCCGTTGCTGGCCAGGGCGACCGAGGCGGTGCGTCCGCTGCTCGCGGGAACGGAATGGGAGAAGGCGACGCTGCGGCTCGTCGTGACCGACATCGACGGCGCCGCGTTTTCCGGAGGACAAAGCGATCCAGGTCACACGATCGGGCAGTGACGAACACTCCGCGATCGTGTCGATACAGGTGAAGGGGACACAAACCCTTGTGCCCCACCAGAACGCAGGGAGGACGGCATGACCAACACGGCTACCGGCAAGACCGCTGAGGGCACCTCCGCCAGGAACTCGACCGGCACCCTGGTCACCACCAAGGAAGACGGGCTGGTCACCAAGCAGGGCACCACGTCGATCGCCGACGTCGTCGTGCAGAAGATCGCCGGCCTCGCCACGCGTGAGGTGTCCGGCGTGCACGACGTCGGTGGCGGCGCCGCCCGCGCGTTCGGCGCGATCCGCGACCGGATCCCCGGCGCGTCGGCCAGCGTCGGACAGGGCGTCTCGGTCGAGGTCGGCGAGAAGCAGGCCGCGGTCGATCTGCAGATCGTCGTCGAGTACGGCGTGAGCATCGCGGATCTCGCGCGTTCGGTGCGGCGCAACGTGATCACCGCGATCGAGCAGATGACCGGGCTGGAGGTCGTCGAGGTCAACATCAACGTCAACGACGTCTACATCCCGGGCGACGACGACGAAGAACCCGTCAGCGATCGGGTGAAGTGACATGAGCGACGCTTGCGAGCGAATCATGGATGTCATGCGCCAAAAAGAATTCAACACTGTCTCGCGGAGCGAGGCGATCGCATGAGTGCGACGTCGATCGGCTTGTTCACCGGGCTGGCGCTCGGTTTCGCCGCCGCGTTCGGCGGATTCGGCGCCTTCGTCATCGTGCTGGTGCTCGGCGCATTGGGTCTGCTGGTCGGGCGCTGGCTCGACGGCAAGCTCGATCTGTCCTCGCTCGTCGGGTCCGTCCGGGATCGGAGGTAGGCCATGACCGCCGCCGCTGTGCCCGCGGACGTCGCTCCGGAGGACCGCGGACGCACCACACTGGCCGACCGCGCCGTCCGCCGCATCGCCGCGCGGGCGGCGGGCGAGGTCGACGGTGTCGGCGAGGACGTTCAGGTCAGTGCCAGGATCGACGCGGAATCGGCCACTTTGGACGTTCGGCTGCCGGTGCGCTATCCGGCGCCGATCGCCAGGACCACCGAAGAGGCCCGTGCGCACGTGTCGGCCCGGACCGCCGAACTGACCGGACTGACCGTGCGCCGCGTCGACATCACGGTGCCCGCGTTGCCGAACGAACCCGTGACGAGGAGGAGGGTGCAGTGATCCGCCGTCCGCGGCGCGGGCTGCCCGCGTCACTGCTCGCACTGGTACTGCTCGCCGCGTGCGTGCTGATCGTCGTCGCGCTGGTGCAGCGGCTGATCGGCGAGCGGCCGTTCCTGTCCTACGACGCGATCGCCGACCGCGTGCACGCCACGACCTGGAACACACTGCCCGTGCTCGTCGGGGGCGGGGCAGCCGTGCTGATCGGGCTCGTGCTGCTGGTGCTGGCCGTGGTGCCGGGCCGGCCGACCGTCGTGCCGCTGACCGAGGAGGCCGGCTTCGACTCCGGCATCACCCGCCGGGGCGTGTTCGTCGCCTTGCGGAACGCCGCGAACTCGGTGGACGGCGTCGCCGCTGCCCGGATCCGCTTGGGGCGTAAGAAGGTCGTGGCCCACGTGCGGACCAATCGCGACAACACCGACGGGCTCGCCGACGCCGTCCGCGTGACGCTCGCCCGCCGGATCGAGGAGATCGGGCCCGAAAAACCGCCCGAGGTCCGGGTGCGGGTCCGGGCCGTGACCACGCGAGGTGTCCGATGAGCCGTGTCAATCGCCCTGCCGGGCTGAACCGGACGTTGCTCGCGCTGACCGGGCTCGTGCTGCTCGCGGGCGGCGGGTTCGCCGTCGCGACGTACTTCGGCTGGCTGCGGGTGCTCGATCCCGCGTCGCCGCTGGTCCCGGGCACCGCGGCGCCGCCGGCCTGGGTGTTCTGGGTGACGGTCGCCGTCGCGGTCGTCGTCGGGCTGCTGTGCCTGCGCTGGCTGGCCGCGCAGGCGTTCCGGACGCCGAAGTCCGTCGGCTGGCGGCTGGCGGAAAACCCCGAGGACGGGACCACCACGATGGACTCGTCGGCCGCCAACGCTCCGGTCGCCACCGACATCGAGGGGTACGACGGCGTGAAGTCGGCGTCGGCGTGGGTGTCCGGGTCGCGGGACGAGCCCGAGCTGTACCTGCTGGTCACCGCCGAACAGGACGCCGACATCGCCGCGCTGCGGCACCGGATCGCGTCGCACGCCGTCGCCCGGCTGCGGCAGGCACTGGAGGTGGAGACGCTCCCGGTGCGCCTCGAACTCCGCTTCACCACGAAGACCACCAGCGCCAGGGCGCTCTGAACCGTTCGCCCGTGGCGGACGAGGCTTGTCCCGGCGTGCCCCGGGCGTACCGTCGAACGCGTGGAAATCCCGGAACCAGGCAAGCCGCCCGAGCCGCCCGAGCGTCCCGGCCACCAGCCGTCGCATCCGCGCCGGAAGCCACCGCCCGGCTATCCGCACGAGGAGCCGACGCCCTATCCGGGTCTGCGCCCCGAAGGGTTCCCGGAGTTCCCACCCGGAGTGACGCCGCCATCACCCGGAGAGTGAACAGGTTGCGTCAGTAGGTCGAATATCACAGCTCCGAGATCCTTTTGTCGGCTTTCTCCTGTGAGGTGAGAGTAAAGTCGCTGGTAGAGGGATATGGGGAAGGGGGCGGTGATGGCGCGAGTTCTGGCCGACTTGACCGTGTTCGTGCATATTCTGGCCCTGCTGTTCATCGGCCTGGGCGGCTTTCTCGCCTGGCGCTGGCCCAAGGTCGTCTTCGTCCACGTCTTCTTCGCCATCTGGGGTGTCCTGGTCAACGTGACACCGATTCCCTGCCCGCTCACCGCGCTGGAGAACTACTTCCGGCACGAGCAGGGCCTCGGTGACCTGCCCGGCGGCTTCAACGCCTACTACCTGTACGACACGGTGATCCCGCGCGCGGCGCTGCCGGTGGTCGTCGTCCTCGCGCTCGCGCTGGTGATCTTCTCCTACGCCGTCGCCTACCAGCGGTGGCGTCATCGCGACCACCACGGGGCACCGGCGCATTCGGTCGTCCACCACTGAGCGACAATCGTCGCGTGAAGGCGCGATGACAGGGCAGGTACCCGAGGCCGGTCCCACCGAATGGGTGAGCCGGGAGGAGGTCGGTGTCGGACCGTGGCCGGGTGAGTGGCCCGCCGGCGACCGGTACGACCCCGAGCTGCTCGCGAACGGCGACCGCCGCAACGTCGTCGACGCCTACCGCTACTGGCGGCGCGAGGCCATCGTGTCCGATGTGGACAGCCGACGGCATCCGTTCCACGTCGCCATCGAGAACTTCCAGCACGATCACAACATCGGCACCGTGGTCCGGACGGCGAACGCCTTCGCCGCGGCCGAGGTACACATCGTCGGCCGCCGCCGCTGGAACCGGCGCGGCGCCATGGTGACCGACCGCTACCAGCACCTGCGTCACCACGAGGACGTCGAGGGCCTGGTGACCTTCGCCGCGGAGTCCGGCCTCGAGATCGTCGCCGTCGACAACACCCCGGGCGCGCAGCAGCTCGAAACCGCGAAGCTGCCGCGCGCCTGCGTGCTGTTGTTCGGTCAGGAAGGGCCGGGGCTGTCCTCCGAGGCTCAGTCCGCGGCGTCGTTGGTGGTGTCGATCGCCCAGTTCGGGACCACTCGCTCGATCAACGCCGGGGTCGCCGCCGGGATTGTGATGCACGCCTGGGTCCGGGAGCACGCCGATCTGTCGGCTTCCTGGTGATAATGCGGAGATGGATCATACTGCGCCACTCGTTACTAATCCGACCACAGTCACGGCGGAAACAGGTATCTCCGAGCAGGTCGGTTGCGGCCCGTGTCCGCCTACTTTTGGCCGGATTAGTAACTGGGCACGGAAGTTCGTCGACGGCTGGGTGACCGCGTGGAACGCCCACGACCTCGACGCCCTGATGACGCACTTCGCGGATGACGTGACGTTCCGCTCGCCGGTGGCGGCCCAGCTGCTCGGCGGCGATGGCGTCATCCGCGGCAAGGAAGCCCTGCGCGCCTACTGGGCGGAGGGCCTGCGGCGCATCCCCGACCTGCGGTTCGAGGTCCTGGGCAGCTACGTCGGCGTGGACAGCCTGGTCATCAACTACCGCAACCAGAAGGGCGGCCTCGTCAACGAGGTGCTGCTCTTCGACGGCCCGCTCGTGGCCGAGGGATACGGCACCTACCTCGGCACCGACACGAATCCGGCGGGCGCGACCCAGTCCTGAAGCGGAAAGCGTCCGGTGCTCCCCCGGAATTGAACGCCGGGGGGAGCAACCGGGAAGGCCGCCGCGATGAGATCGTTCGCGGAGAATACGTCAGCAGATTTCCGACCGCCTCAGCGCGAAACCAGCGATGGAACTTACTTCGTCTTGATGTCCGAGACCACGTACCACTTGCCGTCCTTGCCGGTGTCGCAATTCCGGCCCTGCTCACCCTTGATCGGCGGCAGTGCCCGCAAGGCATGGACGCACGCGTCGAAGTCGGGGTACGGCCCCGCAACCGGCACCTCCACGGCGGACGCACTACCCGCACCCAGCAGCGAAATGCCGATGGCGGCCGCACCAATCACCAACGCGGCCCTGAACTTGCTCGTCTTCACCGTTTTCATCGTGGCTCTCCCTTGTCTGGAATCCTGCTGACAACTGTCTGGATGAGCACCTCCCGGCCCGTCCACGCAAGATCATTACCCGCGTCGGTTCGCACCGAATCGCCGTTGCCTGTTCGACTAACGGGAGTTGACCGAATAGGCCACCCCATCGAGTGAGTCGAGCTTCTTGACCAGCGAAAGGAATGCGGCGGTGACAGGTCAGGGTGGGAGCTTCGACCGTCGGCCAGTGAGAAAAGGCCCAACTCTCCGAGTACAAGGGGCAATGCTGACACATCGAACGCGCACAACGATGGCGGCCAGTAGCTCGGTGGCGCTTTGCTGGTCCTCGTCAGGCCCAGAGCGTGGAGATTTCGGTTCACCCGAGCGGGAATCCCGCCACTGGTTCCCACCGGAAGTGTCAGCAAAACCTATGGAGGAACTATGAAGTCGCTGCGTGCTCGTGTCGGCGCCGGTCTCGCAGTCGGGGCCGCCGTTGCCGTCCTTCCGCTGACCGCGGGCGCCGCCTTCGCCGACGATGGCCCGTTGGTGGTCGCCGCCGGCGGATACAAAGCCGAGGCAGCCTGCAACCACGACGGAGACCTCGATATCGCCAACGGCACGGCCACCTACCGGGTGTGCGTCTACAGCACGACAACGAAGACCTTTACGCTTTTCGAGAAGCTCAAGCGCTGACTCAGGCGGGATCAGGCCGGGGCGACTTCGACCGGGATTCCGTTCAGCACGGCCGTTCCCGAGAGCGCGTCGATCAGCTGCTCATCGGCGACAAGGTTCGAGTTGACGCCGGGATGTGCCCGCGCGACCCGCGTCCGCACGCCGTCGACGTCGTGTCCCCAACCGTGCGGGATGCTCACGACGCCCTGGCGCACCTCGTCGGTCACTTCGACCGGTGCCTCGAGCTTCCCCGCCCGTGACGTCACCGACGCGAGGCCGCCGTCGGTCAGTCCGAGCCGGGTCGCGTCGGCCGGGTGCACCTGCACGGTGCACCGGTTGGTTCCGCGGACCAGCGGCGCGAGGTTGTGCATCCACGAGTTGTTCGAGCTGAGCTGCCGCCGCCCGATCAGCACCAGACCCTCCGCCGGAGAGCCGGTGAGCGACGCTCGCAACCGCGCGACGTCCGCGGTGATCACCGGCGGCGCCAGTTCGATCCGGCCGCTTTCGGTGCTCAGGACGGCCGGGATCCGCGGCTTGAGCGGGCCGAGGTCGACGCCGTGCGGTGCCGCTTCGAGGTCCGCCAGCGTCAGGTCGTACGGTCCGGCGCGCAGCATCAGGTCGACCAGCCGCTCCGGCCCGACCCGGTTCGCCGCGAGGCCCACATCGACGCCGTTGCGCCGCGCGGCCTCGGCGGCCACGAAGTCGTCCAGCGCCGCGATGTCGGCGTTCGGGCCCTGACCGGTGACGATCCCGGTCAGCCGGAGCGCGGTCTGCCACTCCTGGGGCACGTCCGTGGGCAGCGTCGCCGGGGTCCAGTTCGCCACGTTGCGCACAGCGAGCTGGTAGAGCGCGAGATCGTAGTGCGGACGCTCCAAAGGGGACGGTCCCGGCAGGATGACGTCGGCCTGGCGCGAGGTCTCGTTGAGGTAGATGTCCAGCGACACCATGAAGTCCAGCTGCCCCAGTGCCTGGGACAGGCGTCCCGCGTTCGGCGTGCTGACGCACGGGTTCCCGCTGATCGTGATCAGCGCGCGGACCTGGCCCTCGCCCGGCGTCTCGATCTCGTCCGCGAGCGTGGCCACCGGTAGCTCGCCGAACACCTCGGGGTAGCCGCGCACCCGGCTCGTCCAGCGGCCGGTGGTGAACGCCCGTGACCGGCCGCTCGGCCCGGCCGCGGCCAGCGGGAACATCGCGCCGCCCGCGCGGTCGAGGTTGCCGGTGAGCACGTTCAGCACGTCCACCAGCCAGCTCGCGACCGTCCCGAACGCCTGTGTCGTGGTCCCGATCCGGCCGTACACGGCGGCGCTCTCGGCGTCCGCGAGGTCGAGTGCCATCCGCCGGATCGCGTCGGCGGCAATGCCGGTGTGTGGCGCGACGGCCTCAGGGGTGAACGGACGGGCCAGCTCGCGTACATCGTCGAGGCCGTTGACGTGCTCTTCGAGTCGGCCGAGTGTGCCGCGATTTTCCGCGAACAGGACGTTGACCAGCGCGAACAGCAGCAGCGCGTCGGTCCCGGGCACGATCGGGTGATGGTCGTCGGCGAGCGTCGCGGTCCGCGTCCGGCGCGGGTCGACGACGACGATCCTGCCGCCGCGTCGCTGGATCGCCCGGAGTTTGCCGCGCGTGTCCGGCGCGGTCATCAGGCTGCCGTTCGACACCAGCGGGTTCGCACCGAGCATCAGCAGGTGCCGGGTGCGGTCGAGGTCGGGCACCGGGATGGCGAGCGGATCGCCGAAGAGGTAGCCGGACGAGAAGTGCTTCGGGAGCTGGTCGACCGAGGTCGCGCTGTAGAAGTTCTTGGTACCCAACGCCTTGTAGAGCACCCGGCCGTAGAGGATCAGCGCGAGGTTGTGGGCGCCGGGGTTGCCCGCGTACACCGCGACGGCGTCGCGGCCGTACTGCTCGATCAGCGGTGGCAGCCGCCGGCCGATCTCCTCGAACGCCTCGTCCCAGCTGACCTCGACGAACTCGCCGTCGCGCTTGACCAGCGGTTTCGTCAACCGATCGGGATCGTGGTGCAGTGCGCCGAGCGAGGCACCCTTCGGACAGATGTAGCCCTTCGAGAAGACGTCCGCGGCGTCGCCCTGGACACGGGTGACCTGCCCGGAGCCGAGCGTCACCTCCAGGCCGCAGGTCGCTTCGCACAGTGGGCAGGTCACATAGGCCGTGGTCATGGGCACCTCGCGGTCCGATGGCTGGACACCGAACATACCGAGCGGTATGTCGCACGGCAAGGAAGGATGCCCTCATGTATGCGGAGCGGGCCGCCGCGGCCGAACGGGCGGTACACGAGCGACACCTCCGCCGGGTGTGGGCCCTGCCGGGCACCGTGCTCGGCCGCAGCGGCTGGCCGCCGGATCCGGGGCAGCGCCTGCACTGGCACTGGAACTACTGGTGGCAGGCGCATCTGCTGGACTCGCTCGTCGACGCGCAGTTGCGTGCGCCGTCGGCCGAGCGCGCGAAACGGATCGAGCGGTTCGCGAAGTCGGTGCTAGTGCGTAACTTCGGCCGCTGGATCAACGACTACTACGACGACATCGCCTGGCTCGGCCTTGCACTGCAACGGGTTCGCGCACTGGGGATCGACGGCTTCGATGGCGCGATCGACGCCATCGGTACGCGGCTGCACGAGGGGTGGACCGACGAGGCGGGCGGTGGGATCTGGTGGCGCCGCGGTGACCGCTTCAAGAACGCCCCCGCGAACGGCCCCGCCGCGATCTTCCACGCCCGTGGTGGCGAAACCGAGTACGCCGCATCGCTGACGAACTGGATGACCAGCACTCTCGTCGACCCGGAGACCGGTCTGGTCTGGGACGGTCTCCGGCTCGACACCGGCGAGCTGGAGAAGAACATTTACACGTACTGCCAAGGGGTCTACCTCGGCGCCTGTGTTGAATTGTCCGAAGTGGACAAGGCGGCGCGGACGGTGCGTGCCGTTGCCGGGCACTGTGCGCCCGGCGGTGTGCTGCGTGGCCAGAACGGCGGCGACGGCGGCTTGTTCGGCGCGATCCTCGCGCGCTACCTCGCGCTCGCGGCGCGGCGTTTGCCGGACACCGAGATCGCCGCGACCGCTCGTGAACTCGTCCTCATCTCGGCGGAGGCGTGCTGGTCCGGCGCCGTCGAAGCGCCCGGCGGTCCGCTGTTCAGTGCCGATTGGTCCCGCTCCGCGCCTTCGCTTCCCCTTCCGCCCGAGGCTCCCGAACGAGATCTTTCGGTGCAGGTCGGCGCCTGGATGCTGCTGGAAGCCGCTGCTTCCCTGGAGTGAGAGAACCTGGGCCAGGAATGTTGTCCAAAGGGGTCAAGAAGCTTGACGCGTGGAATGCCTCCTGTGAGCGTCGTGACCATCTACGCATCGCAGAAGGAGTTTCGCGTGAACGTTCCGCCGCCACCCTTGGCGCCCGCCGAATGGCGTGAATTTCTGCGGAGTTACAGCTCCGAGTTCCTGGAATCCCCGTTTCTGCGCGAGATGGCGGAGGAGGGGCGAGACGACCTTTTCGCCAGCGAAACCGAGCGGGCCAACCGGTGGCTGGGCTACGAACCGGCGACCGAAGACGCGATCGCCGCCGCCGAGCGGAGGCTGGGAATCCGGCTTCCGCCGAGCTACCGGAATTTTCTCCTGGTCAGCAACGGCTGGCATACGATCTCCTACGCGGTGGACCTGCTTGATCTCACTGAGATCGGGTGGTTCGCGGACCTGGAACCCAGGCTTATGGAAGCCTGGTCGGACTCCGGAGCCTACGACGACTGGATCGAAGTACTCAAGCGCTCTGTCTTGATTTCGAACGACGACGGGGGCAGTGGTCACTACCTGTTCCTGCACGCCGACAGCGTCGCGGACAATGGTGAGTGGACCGCGTACGAATGGTGGCCCGGCGACGGGGATGATCCTGAACCCCATGCCGACTTCGCGACAATGGTGACAAGCCTGTGGGAAGACGAGAAGCGGTATCGCGCCGCCGACAGGTAATGGCAGCGCTCCGGAATGGGGTAACCAGGACGGAGAGCCGCCGCTACACTGTATGAAGGATGAGTAAGGTCGTCGAGGAAATGAACCGGCGCATGCTGCGCGCCCGCGACGCGATGGACCGCGCGTTCGCCGAGCCGCTGGACGTCGCCGCGCTGGCCCGGCTCACCCACCTCTCGCCTTCACACTTCACCCGAACCTTCCGCGCGACGTTCGGCGAAACCCCGCACCGCTACCTGCAACGCCGTCGCGTCGAGCGCGCGATGGCGTTGCTGCGCCGGACCGATCGCAGTGTCACCGAGATCTGCGTCGACGTCGGATTCGGCAGCCTCGGCACGTTCAGCCGCACGTTCCACGACATCGTCGGCGAATCCCCGACGGCCCACCGGGCCCGCGGCGCTGCCCCGGCGGCGCCGGTGCCGACGTGCTTCGCGATGGCCTGGACGCGGCCGCGCGGCTGACTCGCCGGGCACAGTCGTTTTGGATAAGCCATCGGCGGCGAGGGCTGATTAACCTTCGCGGCATGATGAACGCGATCACGCTCTCCTCGCTCTTCGTGCTCGACCAGGACGAGGCGCTCGACTTCTACGTCGGCAAACTCGGCTTCGAGGTGCACACCGACGTCGACCTCGGCTTCATGCGCTGGCTCACCATCTGCGTGCCGGGGACACCGGCCCGCGAGATCCTGCTGGAGCGGCCGGGGCCGCCCGCGCACGACGAGGCGACCGCCGAACGCATCCGGGAGCTGGTCACCAAGGGCGCGACCGGTGGCTGGCTCGGCTTCACCACCGACGACATCCACAAGACGCACGCCGAACTCGTCGAGAAGGGCGTGGAGATCACGCAGGAGCCGGCGGTGCAGTCCTATGGCACGGACATGGCCATCCGTGACCCGTTCGGCAACGCGCTCCGCATCCGCGAAGCACCGGCGGCCTGAGTCACCAGACGTCGCCGTCCCGCCAGTCGCAGGCCAGCGGCGCGTCCGGATCGAGGTCGGCGCTCACCGGCAGCACGAACACGCCGCCGTCGTCCTCCTCGGTCCGGACAAGGCCCGCCGGGCCGAACACCGAGGTCGGCCCACGCCACAGTTCCCAGCCACGCGCTCCGTAGAAGTCCAGCGCGTCCGACGACGAAGACAGCGCGCCGACCTCGTAGCCGCCCCGGATCAGACGCTCCACAGTGGACATCAGCGCCGCGCCGTGACCCCGCCCGCGCCGATCCGCCCGGACCGCGACGGCCTCGACGTACCCGGTACGCAACGCGCGTCCTTGGTGCAGCAACCGGCGCTGCACCACCGAGGCGTGCCCGATCAGCTCGCCGCCCTCCCAGAGTAGGGCGTGCATGCCGCCGAGCCCGTGTTCCCAGTCCTCGTCGGTGAAATCGCCGTCGAACGAGGCATCGAGCAAGGTGCGTGCGGCGATCTGGGTGGCGGCGTCGAGGTCGGCGGTGTGGGCGAGACTGATCATGCTCCCAGTCTGCCGGAATTTCCGGGAAGCCAGGCGGGCAAGGGTTCGCACGCGGCGAGCCACTCGCCCGGAATCGGGGCGCTCCCGGCGCCGAGTACCCCGCCGACGATCGCGCCGACCGTGTCGACGTCCTCCGCGAGCCGCGCGACTGTCCACAGTGCATCGACGTAACTCGGGGCGGTACAAGCGATCCACAGCGCCAGTGGCACGGTGTCGTGGGCGGCGACCTCGCGCCCGATGCCGAGTTCGTCCGCCGCGTCCCGTGGATCGGCGTGGACGAGCTTCAGCGCCTTGCCCAGCCGTGTGCGGACTTCGCCGGGGGGTACCAGTGGGACGACCTGCTCCAGGACAGCGGGACCTCGGAGTCCCGAGGCGGTCAGCGCCGCGGCGGCCGCGACGGCGACGGCGCCCGCGACACCGTCGAGATGCGAGTGGGTGACCACCGCCGAAAGCTCGGCCTGACGCAGCACCTGCGGCAGGTCGTGGCAGAACCACGCACCCAGCGGGGCGACCCGCATCGCCGCGCCGTTGCCCCAGGAGCCCTTGCCGCCGAACGCCGCGGCGGTCAGCTGCTGCCACGGCTGACCGCCGCGGATCTGGTTGAGCAGGCGCGAAACGCCCGAGCCGTAACCGCGGTCGGCGTCGTAGCGGGCGGCGAAGTCCGCGGCGAGTGCGTTCTGGTCGACGTGGCCGTGGCGGGCCAGGACGCTGACCAGCGAACACGCCATCAAGGTGTCGTCGGTCCACTGCCACGGCGCGGCAGGCAGCCGGCGTTCCAGGATGCTCGGGTGGTCGCCGGGCATCAGGATCTGCGCACCGAAGGCATCCCCCACCGCGAGCCCGGTCAGACTGGCGTACGCCAGGTCGGCACTCATGCCGACCACCCTAGCGGCCCAGTGGGGCGCAAACGCTTTCAGCAGCCGCAGGACGCGCGATGCTCGAACCGCGGCGCCAGCCGGACCGCCTCGGGACGGCGTTCCGGATCGGTGAGCCGCGACAGCAGCAGCTGCACGGCCTTGCGGCCGATTTCCGCGATCGGCTGCGCCATGGTCGTCACGCCGGGGGTCACCTGCCGTGCCCAGTCCATGTCGCCGTAGCCGACGACGGCGAGTTCCGAGCCGATGTGGATGCCGCGCCGATGTGCCTCGTACTGCACCCCGATCAACATCGATTCGCTCGCCACGACCAGCGCCGTCGGCGACGGCCACGCGTCGAGCAGTTTCGCGGTGGCCCGCGCGGCGCCGCCGGGCGTCGACTGTCCACATGCGACCAGCGACGAGGTCCAGCGCAGCCCCGATCGGCCGAGCCCGAGCCGGTAGCCGAGCGCGCGTTCCTCGCTCGTTGTCAGGCCTTCGTCCCCGGAGATCAGGCCGATCTTGCGGTGCCGCCGCTGCGCGAGATGCCGGACCAGCGCGGACACCGCCTGGATGTTCTCCGAGCCCACCTGGTCGACGTCGTTGCGGCCGGCGATCCGGTCCACCAGCACGGTGGGCACGCCCATCCGCACGAGTCCGTTGATCACCGCGTCGTCCCCGGCCGCCGGGACCAGCAGGACACCGTCGACCCGGTCGGCGCGCAGCGCGCGGATGACCGCGGCCTCCTCGCTGACGCTGTCGCCGGTGTCCGCGAGCATGACCTCGCACCCCGCCTGCGCGGCGGCGACCCTGATCGAGCGCAGCAACTCACCCGAGTAGGGGCTCGCGTGCATCCCCATCGCGACACCGAAACGGTGGGTTACCGGAGGCTCCCAGAGCGGGAGTTCCGGCGAAAGTGCGGTCATGTCCTCTGGCCCTCACATGTGTTCAGGTGAAGGTAGTCGCCAGGGGCCGCGACACGCGTGACACCGCTCGTAAACGTCTCAGAGAATCACCGGTGTGAGTGACCCGGCGGTGTGCTCGTCACGGAGCGGATATGCCCGGGCAGCCGCAGGACTCGCGGTGCCGCAGCGTCGGCGGGAGCCGCACGGTCTGCGCCTTCCGCGTCGGGTCGTTGATCCTGCCGAGCAGCAGCCGCACCGCCTGCCGCCCGATGTCTTCGATCGGCTGCGCCATCGTCGTCAGCGGCGGATCGACCAGATCGGCCCATTCGACGTCGTCGTAGCCGACCACCGGAAGATCGCGCCCGATCCGCAGCCCGCGTCGGCGTGCTTCGTGCAGTACGCCGACCATCATGCTGTCGTTCGCCACGACCAGGGCCGTCGGCGGCTCGGGCAGCGCGAGCAAGGTGTTCAGCGCGAGCGCGCCGCCCGCCCGCGAGGACTGCCCGCACACCACCAGTTCCGGCGCCCAGGTCAACCCCGACCGGCCGAGGCCGAGCCGATAGCCGAGGGTCCGCTCCTCGCTCGTGCTCAACCCGGGCGCGCCGCTGATCATGCCGATCCGCCGGTGCCCGAGCGTCGCCAGATGCGCGGTCAGCGCCGACGTCGACTGGATGTTCTCGACGCCGACCTGATCGACGTCGCCGCGCGTGGCGAGGCGGTCGATCAGCACGGTCGGCACGTCGAGTGAGACGAGTTCGCCGATTACCGAGCCGTCGCCGGGCGCTGGGGTGATCAGCAGTCCATCGACGCGGCGGGAACGCAGCGTGCGCACGGTTTCGCGCTCGGTGTCGACAGTGTCGTGCGTGTCGGCGAGCAGCACGGTGTACCCGGCAGCCGCGGCCTCGCGCTCGATGGCCTGCATGAGCATCGCGAAGTACGGGTTCGCCAGCAGGGAGATCGCGATCCCGATCGACCGCGTACCGCCGGTGACCAGCGATCGCGCGATCGCGTCGCCGGTGTAGCCGGTCGTCTCGATCGCCCGCAGCACCGCGGCTTTGGTGTCCTCGGCGACGGCGCGGGTGCCGTTCACCACGTGCGATACCGTCGTGATCGAGACGCCCGCCAGCTCGGCGATGTCGCGCTGGGTCGGCCGTGACGGCTTCGGCTGCGGCATGTTCACCCTTCGAAACTGCAGATCACTCGCAAGCGTTTGCGCAAACGCTTGCGCCCTGGCAGTGAGTCTGTCTACCTTCCCGTCCATCGGCAAGCCTCGACCGTGAAGGTGAGCAAAAAACATGAGACAGCGCAGTCTCGTAGTCCTCGCGCTGGCCCTCCTCGTCGCTACCACCACCGGCTGCACCGTCGAACGCCACTGGGGTGGCGGTTCGCAGGCAGGCGGGGGCGGGAAGGCCAAGGTCGGCCTGGTCACCAAGACCGACACCAACCCCTACTTCGTCGAGCTCCGCGCCGCCGCGAAGGCCGCCGCGGACGCGAACGGCGCCGACTTCAGCGCGCTCGCGGGCCAGTTCGATGGCGACAACGACGGCCAGGTCCGTGCCATCGAGAACCTGATGCAGCAGGGCGCGAACACGATCCTCATCACGCCGAGTTCGTCCACCGGCGTGCTCGACGCGATCGACAGGGCCCGCAAGTCCGGCATCCTCGTGATCGCGTTGGATACCGCGACCGAACCGGCGAGCGCCGTCGACGCCACCTTCGCCACCGACAACTTCGAGGCGGGCCGCCAGCAGGGCGCCTACGTCAAGGCCGCGCTCGGCGGTCAGGCGCCGAAGTTCTTCATGGTCGACGGCACCGCGGGCAGCACCGTGGACACGCAGCGGCACGGCGGTTTTCTCAAGGGCATCGGGCTGACCGACGCCTCGCCCGAGATCAAGGGCAAGGTCGCGGCGAACGGTGACCAGAGCATGGCGCAGCAGGGCGTGGAGAACCTGTTGCAGCGCACCACCGACATCAACTCGGTGTACACGATGAACGAGCCGATGGGCCGCGGCACCTACGCCGCGTTGCAGGCTCGCGGGCTCGTCAGCAAGGTCGTCATGGGCTCGATCGACGGCGGCTGCGAGGGCGTCCACAACGTCAAGGACGGCCAGTACGCCGCGACCGTCATGCAGTTCCCGAAGAAGATGGCCGAACAGGGCGTGCTCGCGGCCGTCGAATACGCCAAGACCGGCAAGAAGCCGAGCGGGTTCATCAACACCGGATCCGTGGTGATCACCGACAAGCCCGTGCCAGGGGTGGACAGCAAGGACACCGCCTGGGGCCTGCAGAACTGCTGGGGGGCCAAATGACCACGGCTACCGCACGCGCACAGGACCGCGCGAGCATCGGTGAGTTCTTCCTCCGCGCGCCCGCCGTCGGACCGGCGCTGGCACTCGTCGTCGCGGTCGTGGTGTTCTCGGTGTCCACCGACACCTTCCTCGACCTCGACAACCTTTCCCTTGTGGTGCAACAGTCCCTGGTCGTCGGGACGCTCGCGCTCGGTCAGACGCTGATCATCCTGACCGCCGGGATCGACCTCGCCAACGCCGCGGCGATGGTGCTCGGCACGCTGATCATGGCGAAGCTCGCGGGCGGCGGAGCAGCCGGGATCTGGGCGCTGCTGCTGGGCATCGTCGCGACGGTGGTGATCGGGACGGTCACCGGTTCGCTGGTCACCCGGATCAAGCTGCCGCCGTTCATCGTCACGCTCGGCCTGCTGACCGTGCTGACCGCCGCGGCGAAGCTGTTCGCCGGCGGCCAGGCGGTGCCGGTGACCGACGGCCTGCTGAAGTGGCTCGGCACCCGCCGGTACCTCTTCGGCGGCATCCCGATCACCTACGGCATGACGCTCGCGCTGCTGATGTACCTCGGACTCTGGTACGCGCTCACGAAAACCTCGTGGGGCAAGCACGTCTACGCCGTCGGCAACGCGCCGGAATCCGCGCGGCTGTCCGGGATCAAGGTCAAGCGGACGATCCTCTCGGTGTACGTCGTGGCCGGGGTGATCTTCGGGATCGCGGCGTGGCAGGCGCTCGGCCGGGTGCCGAACGCCGACCCGAACGCGTTCCAGCTCGGCAACCTCGACTCCATCACGGCGGTTGTCCTTGGTGGCGCAAGCCTTTTCGGCGGCCGTGGCTCGGTGCTGGGCACGATGATGGGTGCGCTCGTCGTCGCGGTGCTGCGGTCCGGGCTGACGCAGCTCGGTGTCGACGCGCTCTATCAGGACGTCGCCACCGGCGCGTTGCTGATCGCCGCCGTGGCTGTCGATCGTTTCGCGAGGAGGCAGCAGTCATGAGTCCTGAGGCCACACTGTCCGCACGCGGACTGGTCAAGCGTTACGGCCGGGTCACCGCGATCGACGGCGCCGACTTCGACCTCTACCCCGGCGAGGTGCTCGCCGTGGTCGGCGACAACGGCGCCGGGAAGTCCAGTCTCATCAAAGCCCTTTCGGGTGCGGTGATTCCGGACGCCGGAGAGATCAAAGTGGACGGAAAGACCGTCCACTTCAAGTCCCCTTTGGACGCCCGGCACTACGGGATCGAGACGGTGTACCAGGATCTCGCCGTCGCGCCCGCGCTGGACATCGCGTCGAACATGTTCCTCGGCAGGGAAAAACGCCGGGGTGGTGTGTTCGGCGGGCTGTTCCGCAAGCTCGACACGACGACGATGCGGGCCGAGGCGCAGCGCGTGCTCGACGAACTGGGCATCAACGTCAAGTCCATCACGCAGCCGGTGGAGACGTTGTCCGGTGGGCAACGCCAGGGTGTCGCGGTCGCTCGCGCGGCCGCGTTCGGCACCAAGGCCGTGATCATGGACGAGCCGACCGCCGCGCTCGGCGTCGCCGAATCCGGCAAGGTGCTCGCGCTGATCGACCGGATCCGTGAGCGTGGCCTGCCGGTCGTGCTGATCAGCCACAACATGCCGCACGTCTTCGAGATCGCCGACCGCATCCACGTGCACCGGCTCGGCAAGCGCGTCGCGGTGGTCTCGCCGAAGACGCACACGATGAACCAGGTCGTCGGCCTGCTCACCGGTGCGCTGAAGATCGGCGAGAGCGGCGAGGTCGAGGAAGTCGCGTCGGCCGTCCACGCGGGACTCGACTGATGACGCGAGTGCTGCTGGCGGGACTGTGCACTGTGGACGTTGTGCAGCGAGTCGCCGAAATCCCGTCACCGGGCGAAAAGGTGCAGTCGCTCGCGGTGGCCGTCGCGGCCGGGGGGCCCGCGACGAACGCCGCGGTGACTGTCGCCGCGCTCGGTGGCGAGGCGACGTTGCTGACCGTCCTCGGTGGACACCCGCTGGCAGCACTCGCGCGGGCGGACCTCGACGCGCACGGTGTACAGGTCGTCGACCTCGCGCCGGAAAGCGCCGCACCACCCGCGGTCAGCGCCGTCACGGTCCGCGACCACGACGGCGAGCGGACCGTGGTGTCCCGCAACGCCGCCGATCCGTCGGCGGAGTTTTCCTTGCCCAGCCTGGATTTCCTGCCACCTCCGGACGCGGTGCTCGTCGATGGTCACCATCCGGAACTGGCGCTGGAAGTGGCGAAATGGGCGCGCGGGCACGGCGTTCCGGTGGTGCTCGACGCGGGCAGCTGGAAACCGGTGCTCGACGAACTCCTGCCACTGGTGGACATCGCCGCGTGCTCGGCGCACTTCCGCGCCCCGGAACCCGGGCTGCACGAGCGCGGCGTCGCCACGGTGATCACCACCGCGGGTCCGGAGCCGGTGCGCTGGTCGGCGGGCGGGGAATCCGGCGAGGTGCCCGTTCCGGCGGTGACCGCACGGGACACACTGGGCGCGGGCGACGTCTGGCACGGCGCGCTGGCTTACGCGGTCGCGCGCGGCGGGGACGTGGGCGACCGGATCGAGTTCGCCAACGAGGTGGCCGCCGAACGGGTGCGGCAGGTGGGACCGAGGTCGTGGACGGCCGAGGTCGCGAAGATGGGAGAGGGACAACGATGACGGGGATGGACGACCTGCTGGCCAGGGCCGAGCGGATGGCGCAGCCGGGCAAGCGCTGCGTGCTGGGCATCGTCGGGGCGCCCGCGTCCGGCAAGACGACGCTGGCGTGGACGATCGCGAACGCGCTGGGCACGCGCGCGGCGGTCGTCGGGATGGACGGCTTCCACCTCGCCCAGGTCGAGCTGCAGCGGCTCGGCCGGACCGAGCGCAAGGGCGCGCCCGACACGTTCGACGCCGCCGGGTACGTGCACCTCATCCGTCGTCTCGCCGAAGGCCGCGAGACCGTGTACGCGCCGGAGTTCCGGCGAGAGATCGAGGAGCCGATCGCCGGGGCCGTCGCGGTGCCACCCGGTGTGCAACTGGTGATCACCGAGGGCAACTACCTGCTGCTACAGGACGATCCGTGGAGCGGCGTCGAACCGCTACTGACCGAATCGTGGTTCCTCGCGCCGGACGAGCCTGAGCGGATCGAGCGGCTCGTGTCGCGGCACCGCCGCTATGGCCGTTCGCTGGTCGAGGCGCGCGCCAGGGCGCTCGGTTCGGACCAGCGCAACGCCGACCTCATCGCGCAGACCCGTGATCGTGCCGATCTCGTGCTGGAGAACCTCCCGCTGGTCAACTTCGCGCTGTAACAGGGTTGTGCCCGTGCCGTGTCCTGGTTGGATGACTCCATGACTGGGGTTCTCATCGTGACCGGTGGCAGCCGGGGCATCGGCGCGGCCGTCTGCCTGCTCGCCGCCGAACAGGGCTACGACGTGGTGGTCGACTACTCGGGCGACGCGGCGTCCGCCGAGAAGGTGGCCGCGCGGGTGCGTGAGCTGGGCAGGAAAGCGCTTGCCGTACGCGCGGACGTCACCGATGAGGAGGACGTCCGCGCGTTGTTCGACGCCGCGGCGCGGCTGGGACCGCTGGCCGGGCTGGTCAACAACGCCGGTATCACCGGGAACACCCCCGGCCGCGTCGACGAGCAGGACGTCGCGACTGTGCGGCGGGTGTTCGACGTCAATGTGACCGGGGTGTTCCTGTGCGCGCGCGAGGCGGTGCGGCGGCTGTCGATTCGTCACGGCGGAGGTGGCGGCGCGATCGTGAACATCAGCTCGACGGCGGCCCGCACCGGTTCGGCCGGCGAGTGGGTGCACTACGCGGCGTCGAAGGCGGCGGTCGACACGTTCACCTTCGGGCTGGCACAGGAGGTCGCGGGCGAAGGCGTGCGGGTCAACGCGGTCGCGCCCGGCCTGGTGCGGACCGGCCTGCACGAGGCGGCGGGGATGCCCGACCGCATCGAGCGGTTCGTCCCGGCAATCCCGATGGGCCGCGCCGGGCATCCCGGGGAGATCGCCGAAGCGGTGTTGTGGCTGCTCTCGCCCGGTGCGTCGTTCACCGCGGGGGCCGTGCTGGAGGTCGGCGGCGCCCGCTGATCAAGTCCATCTGGTGAGACCGTCGGCGACGGTGAGATCACGATTCGTGGGGGAACTCGGTGAACCCGGGTTTGGCCGCGCGTTCGCTGTGCGAGGCTGATGGGGCCTCGGCGGAACAAGATCTCCTTCTAGCACGGGCCGGGGGGACGGTGTGTCACGGGGTCCGTGACCTCCGTGATCGTGCGAACGCTTTGATATGCCACGGAGTGCGCCGCCGGGGGATGTGCGAAAGGACGGCCACGAAGTCATGCCCAAGCTCACGTCTGTGCACCATCTGGCGCTCACCGTGACCGATGTGGACCGCAGTGTGCCCTGGTACGTGCGGGTGCTCGACCTCGAGGAACACACGCGTCGCGAGGATCCGGAAACCGGGCTGCGCAAGGTGGTTCTGCGCTCGCCGGGGGACGAGTTCGCGGTGATGCTCGTCCAGCACGCCGACACCGGGAGACGTCTTTTCGACGAATGCCACACTGGTCTGGACCATGTCGCGTTCAAGGTCTCGTCGGTCGCGGAACTGGCCGAATGGGAAGCACGTCTCGCCGAATTCGGTGTGCAGTACACGCCAGCCGCCCCGTCGCGGACCCTCGAAGGCGCGATGGTGATCGTCTTCCGTGACCCGGACGGGATTCAACTCGAAGTGTGGGCCGACCCCGCCCTCTGACGGTTCTGACGCGCTGGGCTCAGGCGCGGGCGTTCGAGTCGTCGTTCGCGGTGACCTCGACGGGACGGCGCATCTCGCGCCGGTACCGCAGGAAGCCGTAACCCGTGCCGAGCACGAAGAACGCGATGCTGGCCCACAGCGCCGCGGTCTTGAGCCAGGGCAGGGCGTCGAGCAGGCCGGCGCCGTAGTAGCCGAGCAGCACGAGCGTCGGTACCCAGAGCAGGCCGCCGAGCGCGGTGGCGAACATGAACCGGCGCGGATCCATCCGCGCGGTGCCCGCGATGAGCGGGGCGAGCGTGCGGATCCACGGGATCCAGCGCGCGGCGACGATCGCGAAGAAGCCACGCCGGTCGAGGAACCGTTGCGCGCGCTCGAGGTTCTCCCGGTTGAGTACCTTGCCGCCGCGTCGCGCGATCAGCTTGGTCCCGGTGCCGCGGCCGATGTAGTAGCCGACCTGGTTGCCGAAGACGGCGACGATCAGCGCCGCGCCGGACAGCAGCCACGCGTTGGCGTCGGAGCCGTGCTGGGCGAGCACCACCCCGGCGCCGAAGAGCAGCGAGTCTCCGGGCAGGAAAAGGCCGATGATCAGTGCGCATTCGACGAAGACGAAGCTCAGCACGATCACCCACACGAGCAGCGGGCCGGCCGTGTCGAGCCAGCCGACACCCATGCCCGCGGCCTCGATGCTCACCACGCTCACCTCCTGAGCCTACGTGGCGAAGGTTGCGGACCGGCGTGCCACGTGCGAAAAGCCGGAAAAAGTGCTGGTCAAGAAGCCGTAAAGGCTCCTTGACAGCGGTCGGGGGGGGGGGGGGGGGGGGGGGGCGGGGGCGCCGCGGCGCCCCCCCGCGGCGGGGGATGTTTTTAATATTGGAGGGTCGGACCGCGCGGCG